>DATLTN010000005.1 GCA_035533595.1 Acidimicrobiales bacterium | reverse complement strand
GGGAGAGCCAGGTGCCGTCGGTCGCTCGGACCTTGTTCGCGACGAGCACGTGGGTGTGGAGCTGTGGGTCCGAGGCCCGCGAAGTCCGATGGACGAAGCTCGCCGCGACCAGCCCGTCGGTGTCGACCTGCAGGACCCCGTTGTGGCTGCGGCGGGTGAATGCGGCGTGATCTTCCAGGAACGCCATCGAAGCCGCGACCGCCGCGTCGTGCGCGTCGGCGACGGACTGAGCGATCTCTGCATCACCGACGGCCCAGAGCACCGAGACCGTCTTCGGGGCCGAGAACGTGAGCGCGAAACCTGCAACAGCTCGCGGGTTGTCCGCCGAGAAGCTGCGACCGAGCGGGATCCCGTCGCGGGGATCGAGGCCGTGACCGAAGAGCCGCTCGAGGCCGAGCGCGGAGACCTCGTCGTCGGCGATCCCGAGCGCCGCGGCGCCGCGCCCGAGGAATCGGCCGGGACGCTCGGCGGCGAGCGCGTAGTAATCCTCTCGGCCGGTCGCGATCTCCTCGGCGTAGTAGCGCCAGGCCGAGGGGGCCATCGGCACGAGGCTCAGCACGGTCGCGACGCTCGCGTCGGAGGCTGCATCTGCGATGCAGAGGTGTCAAGTGCTGGGTCCACGAGGGTCAGTTATGACAGGCCAGAAGAGCCTTGTAAACGGCGGAATCTGAATCGGTAAGTCGTGGACAATAGGGGTCAAATGGCAGGCGGGGATTGTGAGCGGATCGGGAGGCGGTCCGAAGGGCGAAGAAGGCGAATCGAGAGGTTCGTGGGGGGTGGACGGAGAGATGAGATGGGAGTGGGGGCCGGCTCAGTACGATGAGGGCGTGAGCTTGCTCGACCGCATCACGACCGACCCGGCGATCTGCCACGGCAAGCCCGTGGTGCGCGGGCTGCGTTACCCCGTCGACTCGCTCCTCGAACTGCTCGCGTCCGGGATGACGATCGACGACGTCCTCGCCGACTACCCGGACCTCGAACGCGAGGACCTGCTTGCCGCGCTGGAGTTCGGCGCGCGTGCAGCGAGCCAGCGGACGCTGCCGCTCGGCGCGTGAAGTTCCTCGTCGACGCGCAGCTCCCGCCCCGACTCGTCGTCGTGCTCCGCGAAGCGGGGCACGATGCCATCCACACGACATCACTGCCGAACGGCAATGCCTCTACCGACGACGATCTGATCTCCCGCGCCGAGACCGATGATCGAGTGATCATCACGAAGGACCTCGACTTTCGGGACGGGCACCTGCTGCGGCGCTCGCCACGGCGCCTTCTCCTCGTCCGGACCGGCAACGTTACGAACGCTGTGCTCCTCGACCACGTGAACACGCACCTCGTCGAGCTCGTCGACGCGTTCGACGAAGCAGAGTTCGTGGAGCTCGGGGCAACCAGTCTGGTCGTCCACGACGTCAGACCGTAGGCCGCAGCAACCGTGGCCTTCGGGTTCTTCCGCTCGTGCTCCCCGAGAGCAGCGGTCAGTAGCGGTAAATGCGGGTCAATGAGCGAACAGTCAAACGCGTCGATTTGGGCTGGCGCGCCGGCATCGATATAGCCGCGCCGTACCATCAGAGGTGATGGCTCCTCGACGAGACTTCGGAGCGACCGGCATCGCTCGCCAGAACGCGGCCGTGTGGATCACGGTCGGCTGGTGGCTGACGCGGCTGCTGCTCCCGACCGCCGTCGTCTGCTTCGCGGTCTCAACCGCGATCGGGCTGCACGACCACGTCGTCGTCACGCCGAGCTTCTGGCTCCATCATCTCGGGGCGGGAGGCGCAGCCGGGTCGCTCCGGCATCTCATCGTGATGCTGGCGATCACCTTCGTCGGCATGACGCTCGAGTCGCTCGTCCTCTGCCGCGACGCGTTCGCCCGCAGGGAGCCGGCGGCCGCCATTGCGTCAGTGTTGGCGACCGCTCGGCGGCTCCTCCTTGGAACCCCGCGTGCCGAGCTGCGCGTGGTCATTCCGCTCGCGCCGCAAGCCGCGAGCCACCTCGACCGTGATCCGGACAGCGGCATCCTTCGACAGCTCCGCTCCGCCCTCTCGATCGCGCCCGTTGGTCCACCGGCGGGCCTGGCTCTCAGTTCGGACCCTCGGGGTCCCTTCGCACCGTCAGGTCATCAAGCGGAGGACTGCGCAGCCGCTTAGCGGCTCGGCCACCTCCGCTCTCAAAGTGGAGGTGGATCATGGAGCAGTTGCAGTTTCCAGAGTTGGTGGACATCGAGACCGTCGCGAAGCTCCTCGGTGTCGGCGAGCGGTACGTACGGCGGATCGTCGCGGAGAAGCGAGTTCCGATCGTGAAGATCGGGCACTACGTCCGGTTCGACCTCGCCGACATCCGCAATTGGGTCGAGCAGCAACGTCGCCCGGATGCGTCTTGAGGCCGATCCACGGCTTTGGTCATCTCCGACAGAGCAGCGTCGCGTCCCGAACTCGAGACACCCGCGCCGTAGCCTGAACTCGTGTCCAGCGTGCGGCAAAAGCCGAGTGGCCGTTGGGAGGCCCGATACCGCGACCCTTCGGGCCTACAGGTCGCCAAGACCTTCCCGACGAAGACCGCGGCGCGGCGCTTCCTCGAGCGGGTCGGCGCTGACAAGCAGCGGGGCGACTATCTCGACCCGACTCTCGGTCGAACGCGTTTCGACGACTGGGCTGGCGAATGGCTGGCGTCGACCGCGCACGTGAAGCCGAAGACCTACCAGGACTACGCCTCGATGCTGAAGAACCATGTCCTCCCGGCCTTCACCGGGAGACAGGTCGGCACCATCGACCAGGCACTCGTGCGGCGCTTCATCGCGGAACTGACGAATGCCGGCGCCGGAGCCGGCACCGTGCGAGCCGCAAGGAAGATCCTCCGGCTCGTGCTCGCGACGGCGGTGAGCGACGGAGCGCTCCGCTCGAACCCGTGCGATGGCGCCAGGCTTCCTCGATCGGCGAAGACCGAGATGCACTTCCTGACCGCCGACGAGGTGGCCACGCTGGCCGACGCGATCGCCAACCCACCGCTCCGACCCGGCGGGGGGGAGCACAGGCGAGCGACCTATCCCGAGCTCTCGCGGCTCGTCACCTTCGCTGCCTACAGCGGCCTTCGCGCCGGAGAGCTCGGCGCGTTGCGCATCCGACGCCTCCACCTGCTCGAGGGCACCGTCGAGGTCGCAGAGTCGGTTTCGGAGGTCACCGGACAGGGCCTCGTCTACGGCCCCACCAAGACCTACGAGACGCGACGGGTTCCGATCCCACGCTTTGTGTGTGAGCTCCTCGCCGAACAGGTCGGCGGCCGATCACTTGACCGGGACGCCCTCGTCTTCGGCGCGCCCGAGGGAGGGCCGCTCCGCCACAGCCTTTTCTACAAGCGGCACTACAAGCCGGCAATCGTCCGCGCTGGACTGCCGGAGGCGGTGCGCTTTCATGATCTGCGGCACACGTACGCCGCGATGCTCATCGCCGAGGGCGCACACCCACGGGCGATGATGGAGCGCCTCGGACACTCCTCGGTGACCGTCACGCTCAACACCTACGGCCACCTTCTGCCGGGGATCGATTCCTCGCTGACCGAGGCGCTCGACCGCGCTGGGCGGGCCGCGAAGAGCAGCCTCGAGAAGGTCTCGAACGTCACCGCGATGCGCCGGACCGGCGCTCGTCGTTGACCGTTGGAGCCCGAAAATGACCGTTGTGAGCGGTGAGTAGCCGCGAAAAATGTGGTCTGTTTGTGGTCTGTTTGTGGTCTGACCGAGTTACCCACAGGCTCAGCCGTCCCAAATACTGCCACTGAACAGCTCTTTTGTTGGCGCCCCCGGCAGGATTCGAACCTGCGACCCGCTGCTTAGAAGGCAGCCGCTCTAATCCACTGAGCTACGGGGGCATGCCGACGAGGCGGCTGCCAGCCCCGAGAGCGTAGGTCCCCGGCTGCTGCCGCCCGCAGCAAGACCGCCAGTCCTCGGCCGGGCCGGGAGGGCGGCACTACGGTCGCGGCGCCGCCAGCCGCGAGACCAGGGGTCGACTCCTTGCCGAAGATCCGCACCACGCACACCGGGAGCCTGCCCCGACCGGCGCCCCTCGCCGAGCTGCTCCTCGCCCACGAGCTCGGCGAAAACAGCCCGACCCTCCCCGCAACGGCCGCGGCGGCGGTCCTCGACGTGGTCCGCCGCCAGGCCGAGTGCGGCCTCGACCTCGTGAATGACGGCGAGCAGGCGAAGGCCGGTTACTCGACCTACATCCGCCACCGCCTCACCGGCTTCGACGGAGAGCCCCGCCAGACTCGCTTCTACCCCGACCGGGACCATTTCCCGGACTTCGACGCGCTCGTCGCCCGCCTCGACTCCTCGGCGCCGCGACGTCCGCCCAACCCGACCTGCTCGGGGCCGATCACCCTGAAGGACCCCACGGCGGTGCGACACGACATCGCCGAGCTGAAGGCCGCCGCCGCCGCAGCGGGCATCGCCGAGGAGCGCCTCTTCATGACCGCCGCCAGCCCCGGGGTGATCGCGCTCTTCCTCGCCAACGACTACTACCCGAGCCGCGAGGCCTACCTTGCCGCCCTCGTCGACGCGATGCGCGACGAGTACCGCGCGATCGTCGAGGCGGGTCTGATCCTGCAGCTCGACTGCCCGGACTTCGCGATGGCCCGCCACACCGTCACCTCCGCGCCCCTCCCGATCGAGGACTTCCGCCGCTACCTCGCCCAGTCCGTGGAGGCGGTGAACGCCGCCGTCACGGGCCTCGACCCGAGCCGGATGCGCCTCCACCTCTGCTGGAGCAACACCGAGTCCCCGCACATCTACGACGTCGAGCTGCGCGAGATCCTCGACCTCGTCCTCACCGCCGCGCCCGCGGGCCTCGTCCTCGAGGCCTGCAATCCCCGCCACGGCCACGAGTGGCAGCTCTTCGAGGAGGTGACCCTCCCCGACGACAAGTACCTCGTCGCCGGGGTGATCGACACCACCACGAACTTCGTCGAGCATCCCGAGCTCGTCGCGCAGCGGATCCGCAACTACTCCCGACTCATCGGCCCCGAGCGCGTCCTCGCCGGGACGGACTGCGGCTTCGGCACCTTCGCGGGCCGCGACCGGGTCGCCACCGGCGTCGCCTGGGAGAAGCTCGCCTCTCTCGTGCGCGGCGCCGAGATCGCCAGCGCGACCCCCTGAGGGGGCCCTCCGGCGGAGCTCGCCCGCCGGACGATGTGCCATGCTGGAAGCCGGTCCGGCCAGCTGGTCGGCAACCGCGGTGGCCGTAGCTCAGTTGGTTAGAGCGCCAGGTTGTGGCCCTGGAGGTCGGGGGTTCAATTCCCCTCGGTCACCCCAAATTTCGCACGGGGCGGCGCGTTCAGTCGCCGAGCCTTCGCAGCGCCGTGACCCTCGTGACCTGGGAGAGGTCCGCGAGGTCACCCTCGATGAGCCCCCCGATGTCGGAGAGCAGTTCCTCCTGGCGGGCCGGCGCGAGGCGCGAGAACTGGCTCGAGGACCTCAGTCGGTCGACGACCCCCTCGCGGCTCACGAAGTGCGGGTTCGAGATCTCCACCTCCTCGATGATGCGGAAACGCTCGGTCGCCGCCAGCACCTCGCGCCAGTCCAGGCCGGGCTTCTTCTCCGTCGTCTCGGTGTCCGCGACCTGCAAGAGCTCACTCAGGCGGCGCTGCACCGGGCTCGCCTCGCCGTTGCCGTTGAAGATGAGGAGGAGCTCGCCTCCGGGACGGAGCACGCGGGCGATCTCGGCGAGCGCCGCCTCGGTGGCGAACCAGCGGAAGGACTGCCCGCAGGCGACGATGTCGACGCTCGCGTCCTCGAGCGGCATCGACTGTGCGGTCGCGTCGATGAGCTCGGTCCCCGGCAGCACGCGGGCGAAGGTCTCGCGCATCGCGGGGAGCGGCTCGACGGCGATGACCCGCGCCGGGGAGCCGACGAGCAGGCGGGTCAGCTTCC
Organism: Acidimicrobiales bacterium; assembly: GCA_035533595.1. NCBI lineage: Bacteria > Bacillati > Actinomycetota > Acidimicrobiia > Acidimicrobiales > Acidimicrobiales bacterium. The sequence continues at coordinate 56,891 of DATLTN010000005.1, read as the reverse complement.
CGGTGCCCGCCCCGAGGTCGACGATCGTCGAGGAGCCGTCGAGGGGTCGCAGCGCGTTGATCCAGTCGAGCAGCGCGGCAGGGTAGCCGGGGCGGCCCCGCTCGTACTCGTCCGCGGCGTTGTCGAAGGCGTTGGCGTGGGGGTGGACGACCATCGGCTCATCATGCCCACCCGGGCCCCTCGACGGGGTGCCGAGGGCGCGTCAGCGCCCCTGGCCGCGTCCTCCACCACCGCGCGGGGAGGAGTTCTGGCGGGGGCGGGCGGTCGCCGCGCCCACCCGACCGACGGGCGCCGGGCCCCGGCGACGGCGGCGCGAGGCCGCGGAGCGCGGGCCGGGCGCTCCGCCGCTGTAGGGGGCGGCGGAGTGGCTCGGCGCAGGGCCCTGATGCCTCGGGGCCACGGCCTGCACCGGCCGCTGCGGGGCGCGCGCCGAGGGGTCGGCAGGCGGGGCGTCGATCAGCGAGGTCGCGAGGTTGAGGCGCTGGCGGAGCTTCTTCGACGCCGTCTCCTGCTCGCTCGTGACGAGCGAGACGACGCGGCCAGCGAGGCCGGCGCGCCCGGTCCGACCGGAGCGGTGGATGTAGGTGTCCTCGTCCTCCGGCGGGTCGTAGTGCACGACGCAGTCGACCTCGTCGACGTGGATGCCGCGCGCCGCCACATCCGTGCCGACCAGCACCTGCGCGCTGCGGTCACGGAACTGCGCGAGCGCACGGTCCCGTTGGGCCTGTGAACGGTCGCCGTGGATCGGGACGGCGATCAGTCCGGCCTGGCCGAGCTGGCGGGTGAGGCGGTCGACGCCCCGCTTGGTGCGGCAGAAGACGATCGAGGAGTAGTAGGGGGTGACGAGGCGCGCGGTGAGCGTGGCGCGGTCCTCGCGCGAGGCGCGCCAGAACTCGTGCGAGCGCGAGCCGATGTCGTCGGTGGCCGCGTCGAGCACGTGGCGGCGCGGCGACTTCTGGTAGTCGCGGATCAGCCGCTGCACGTCGCCGGCGAGGGTCGCCGAGAAGAGCATCGTCTGGTGGGCGCCGCGGATCTCGCCGAGGAGGCGGCGCACCGGGGGGAGGAAGCCCATGTCCGCCATGCGGTCGGCCTCGTCGATGACCACGATCTCCACCTCGGAGAGGTCGAGCGAGCGGCGCTCGAGGAGATCGATCATCCGGCCGGGGCAGCCGACGGCGATGTCGGTGCCCCGCGCGAGCGAGGAGAGCTGCTCTTTGAAGCCGACGCCGCCGTAGTAGGTGGCGACCCGGCGCCCCATCACCGCGGCGAGGGGGCCGAGCTCCTTCGCGATCTGCGCGGCGAGCTCACGCGTGGGCGCGAGCACGAGGGCGCGCGGGCGGCGGGGCTGGGCACGCGAGACGCGCGCCGCGATCGGCAGCGCGAAGGCGAGCGTCTTGCCCGAGCCGGTCGGCGACTGGGCGCAGATGTCGAGGCCCTGCAGGGCCTCGGGGAGGGCAGCCGCTTGGATCGGGTAGGGCTCGAGGATCTCGAGCTCGGCGAGGCGGGTGGCGAGGACCGCGGGCACGCCGAGGTCGATGAAGCTGCTGGACACAATTCACTCCGGATTTGGGGCGCGCGAGCGCCCGGTTGAGGTGGGGCGCGACAGGTCCCTAAAGGCTCTCCGGTTGACCGGCAGGGCCGATCACTGCGTCGCAGCAGCGGAGGATGGCCGCCGATGGTGTTCGGGGCCCACCGGTGCGGACACCGGCGATCGGTCGAGCCACCCTGAGGTGGACGAAGAAGACCTCTACAGGGTAGCCGATCCGCGCCGCTGACCTGCGCCAGCCGGAAGCGGGCCGCCTCGGGAGGGCCGCGGGCCGCCCGAACGGACCCTCAGGCAGAGGCCACGTCGGGGAGGAAGTAGCCCTCCACGAGCTCGAGCCAGACCTCCGAGAGGCTCGGGAAGGCGGCGACCGCGTGGCGCAACGTGGTGAGCGGCACGCCGCCGGCGATCGCGATCGTCGCCCCGTGCAGGAGCTCCGCGGTGTCGCTCCCGACGAAGGTCGCGCCGACGATCGTCTCGCGCTCGGTGTCGACGACGAGCTGGCAGCGTCCCGTCAGCTCCTCGCCCCAGATCGCCGCCGCGGCGACGCTCTCGAGCGGGCAGCTCACGACGCGCGCCGCGATCCCCTGCTCGCGGGCCGCGGCCTCGGTGAGGCCCACCCAGGAGACCTCGGGGTCAGTGAAGACCACCCCGGGGGCGATCCCGTGGTCGGCGACGTCCTCGATCTCGTCACCGCAGATCGTGTCCACCGCGACGCGCGCCTGGTACTTGCCCATGTGGGTGAGGGCGGCGCGCCCGTTGACGTCGCCGATGGCGTACAGCCACTCCCCCTCCACGCCCCGCGCCCGCAGGTGGTCGTCGGTCTCGAGCGCGCGGCCGACCGCGAGGCCGACCGACTCGAGGCCGATGCCGTCGACGCGTGGCCTGCGCCCCGCGGCGACGAGGAGCTCCTCGGCGACCTGCTCGCTGCCGTCGTCGAGCAGCGCCCGGAAGGGGCCGTCCCCCTCGCGTCCGACCGAGGCGAGGTGGGCTCCGGTGCGGACGTCGATGCCCTCGGCGACGAGGGCCTCCTTCAACAGCTCGCCGGCGAAGGGCTCGGCCGCGGCGAGCAGCCGCTCACCGACCTCGAGGAGGAGGACCGACGCGCAGCCGAGGCGGAACCAAGCCTGGGCCATCTCGACGCCAACGGGACCGCCGCCGAGGACGATCAGCGACGCGGGCACCTGTTTCGCGGAGGTGATCTCGCGGTTGCTCCACGGTCGCGCCTCCGCGAGGCCCGGCACCGGTGGCACGGCGGGAGCCGAGCCGGTGGCGACGATCACCGCCCGCCGCGCCTCGAGCTCGACCTCTCCGCCTGCGGGCGTCGTCACCGCCACCCTGCGCACGCCTGCGAGCCGCCCCTCGCCGCGCACGAGGGTCGCTCCCACCGAGGCGATCCACTCGACCTGGCCGTCGTCGTGCAGGTCCGAGGTCATCCAGTCGCGCCGCGCCAACGCCGCCTCGGCCGAGAGCTCGCCGGTCACCGCCTCGCGGACCCCCGGCACCCGGCGCGCCGTGGCGAGCACCGCGCCCGGTCGCAGCAGGGTCTTGCTCGGCATGCAGGCGTAGTAGGAGCACTCGCCACCGGCGAGCTCGGCCTCGACGAGCGCCACCGAGAGGCCGCGCTTTCGCAGGCGCCCTGCGGCGTGCTCGCCGGTGGGTCCCGCGCCGAGGATGACGACGTCATAGGTGTCGGTCATGGGCCCTCCCGCTAGAGGCCGCCGCCGCGGCCGCGGCCGACGTTATCGGCCGGCAGCGGGCGGTCGACTACGAGCCGTAGCGGCGGGTGAGCACCTCGAGGTTGTGGCCGTCGGGGTCCGAGAAGTAGAAGCCCCGCCCCCGGTCGCGCACGTTGATCTCCCCCTCGCGGTGGTGGCCCGGGTCAGCGAAGTAGGCGATCCCCTCCGCCTTCACCCGCTCGAAGATCGGCTCGAAGTCGTCGTCGTCGACGAGGAAGGCGTAGTGCTGGGAGCGGATCTCCTCGGCGTCGTCGTAGTCGAGCGAGACACCGTTCGCGACCTCGACCGTCACGAAGTGGCCGAAGGTCCCCGGCGGGTCGAGGCCGAGCACCCTCGTGAGGAACGTCGCCCCGGCCATCTTGTCGCGGCTGTGCACGATCGTGTGGTTGAGCTGGACCGCCATCGCCGACCCCCTTGTCTCACGGTGAATGCTACGACGCTCCCGCCCGCCGGGCACCGGCGCCCGAGAAGGTGGCGGGGCGCGGCGCGACGTAGCGTGGGCGGGCCGGCGGCAGCGCGCCGCGGCGGAGGAGCACGATGCACACCGAGCCGGCCACCGAGGAGCCCGTCGGGCTGCGGCGCGCGCCCCTCAACTCCGCGCTCAGCGAGTTCGGGACGACGATCTTCGCCGAGATGTCCGCCCTCGCTGTGCGCACCAACGCCATCAACCTCGGCCAGGGCTTCCCCGACACCGACGGGCCACCCGAGGTCGCCGAGGCGGCGATCGCGGCGATCCGCTCCGGCCGCAACCAGTACCCGCCGGGGAGGGGCGAGCCGGAGCTGCTGCGGGCGGTCGCCGAGCACCAGCGCCGCTTCTACGGCCTCGAGTTCGACCCCGACCGCGAGATCCTCGTCACCGCGGGCGCCACCGAGGCGGTCGCCGCCGCGATGCTCGGCTTGTGCGAGGCGGGCGACGAGGTGGTCGTCTTCGAGCCCTACTACGACTCCTACGCGGCGACGATCGCGATGGCCGGGGCGCGCCGGCGCGTCGTCCCCCTCACCGCCCCGGACTGGTCCTTCGACCCGGCGGCGCTCGCGGCGGCGGTGAGCGACCGCACCCGCCTCCTGCTCCTCAACTCCCCGCACAACCCGACGGGGAAGGTCTTCAGCGAGGCCGAGCTGCAGGAGATCGCCCGCGTCTGTGTCGAGCACGACCTCTACGCGGTGACCGACGAGGTCTACGAGCACCTCGTCTACGAGGGACGCCACATCCCGCTCGCGAGCCTGCCGGGGATGGCGGAGCGGACGGTGACGATCTCCTCGGCGGGGAAGACCTTCTCCTTCACCGGCTGGAAGGTGGGGTGGGCTTGCGCCCCCGCCCCCCTCCTCGACGCGGTGCGCGCCGCCAAGCAGTTCCTCACCTACGTGAGCGGCGCCCCCTTCCAGCCGGCGATCGCGGTCGGCCTGGCCCTCGGCGACGCCTTCTACCGGGAGGCCGCGGCGTCGTTGCAGGCGCGCCGCGACCTGCTCGCGGAGGGCCTCTCCGCCCTCGGCTTCTCGCTCTGCCGGACGGAGGGCACCTACTTCCTCACCACCGACATCACCCCGCTCTACGCCGGCGACGGGGTCAGCTTCTGCCTGGAGCTCCCCGAGCGCTGCGGGGTCGTCGCCATCCCGAGCAGCGTCTTCTACGACGACAAGGTGCGCAGCCGCTCCCTCGTGCGCTGGGCCTTCTGCAAGCGCCCCGACGTCCTCACCGAGGCGCTCGGCCGCCTCGAGGGGCTGACCCGCTCGTGACGGGCGGCGGGGCGACGCTGCGCCCGCACCTCCTCGACGGCACCTACGAGCTTTTCCGCCACCACTTCGGCAACCGCGGCCGACCGACCGGCGGCCCCCTCGGCGGGGTGCAGGGCGTGCTCGTGTCGGTGCTCGCGCTCTTCTCGAGCGGGGTCACCCACCTCGGGGTGGCCACCGACCACGTCATCGAGTCCTTCCGCAACGACCTGTGGCCGACCTACAAGGACGGGAGCGGCGTCCCCGAGGAGATCACCTCGCAGTTCGTTCCGCTCGAGGAGGCGCTCACCGCGCTCGGGGTGGTGGTCTGGCCGATGGTCGAGCTCGAGGCCGACGACGCCCTCGCCTCCGCGGCGACGACCGCCGCGGCCGACGCTCGCGTCTCGCAGGTGGTGATCTGCACCCCGGACAAGGACCTCGCGCAGTGCGTGAGCGGCTCGCGCGTCGTGCAGCTCGACCGCCGCAGCGGCGTCGTCTCCGACGAGGCAGGGGTGATCGAGAAGTTCGGGGTCGCGCCCGCGTCGATCCCGGATTGGCTCGCCCTCGTCGGGGACAGCGCCGACGGCTTCCCCGGCCTCCCCGGCTGGGGGAAGCGGAGCGCAGCGGTCGTCCTCTCCCACTACGGCCACATCGCGGCGATCCCCGACGCGGCCCACGACTGGCCGCCGGCGTTGCAGCGCGCGGCGCGCGGCGCCGAGAAGCTCGCCGCCACCCTCGCCGAGGGGCGGCCGCTCGCCGAACGCTTCCTCGATCTCGCGACACTGCGCATCGACCCGACGATCCTCGGCGACACCGAGTCGCTCCGCTGGCGGGGGCCCACCTCCGAGCTCGCCGGCTGGGCGGAGCGCCTCGGCAGCGCCGAGCTCCTCCCCCGCGCCACCCGTCTCGCCGCCTCCCGCTGAGCGCACCCGAGCATCCCCGGTCCGAGGGCGACCGCTCGCTACGTTCTCGCTGTGAGCACGGCATCCCCGGGCGGCCCTCCCGAGCCCCCCGGCGTCGAGCGGCCGACCGAGGGGCAGGTCGCGTGGGGCCTCCCCACGCTCGGCGAGCACCGCTGGCCCGCCTCGCTGGCGGTGGCGGTCGCGATCGTCTTCCAGCTCCTGCTCCCCGACAAGGTGGTGCGGGGCCTCGGCCCGCACTTCCTCCTCCCCTCGGTCGAGGGGGCGCTGTGCCTGCTGCTGCTCGCCATCAACCCGGGGCGCATCACCAAAGAGGAGCAGCGCCTGCGGGTGCTCGGCATCGCCCTCATCGCCCTGATCAACCTCGCGAACGTCGTCTCGCTCCTCGAGCTGATCCACGCGCTGTTAGGCAATGGGCGCGCGCTGCAGGACGGACGCGGACTCGTCGAGGCCTCCCTCCCGGTCTGGTTGACGAACATCATCGTCTTCGGCCTCTGGTACTGGGAGCTCGACCGCGGCGGCCCCGCGGCGCGAACCCTCGCCAGCCACCCTCGACCGGACTTCCTGTTCCCGCAGATGTCGACGCCCGAGTGCGCGAGCTGGTGGACGCCGAAGTTCTACGACTACCTCTACACCTCGTTCACCAACGCCACCGCCTTCAGCCCGACCGACACGATGCCCCTCACCGGCTGGGCGAAGCTGCTGATGGCGGTGCAGTCCCTCGCCTCGCTGCTCACCGTGGCGGTCGTCGTCTCGCGCGCCGTCAACGTGCTGTAGCCCGCGCCCGGGAAGTCCTCCTCGGCGGCGCGATGCTCGCGGGGTGCGCCCCCGGTCCCTTTCGAGTTGGCCATGTGGTCATTGGTAGGCCATCTGCGAAGGGCACTCGGAGGGTTCGCACGCTTTCGGGCGCACGAGGGTACGGGTGAGCCTGTGCAGGAATCGGCGCGGCCGCGGCACCAGCAGCTCGGGCGTGAGCCAGCGCCCCTACTCGCGCTCCCGGCAGTCGGCTTGCTCGCAGTCGCCTGCGGGGGCTCTCCCACCTCGGCAGTGGCGATCATCGGTTCGACGACGACATCCCGCGGCACCCCGACGGCAGGTAATAGCGGCCCACCCCCGTCGCCTGACATGCAGAAGGCGCAGCTCTCTTACGCAACGTGCATTCAGACCCATGGTGTGCCCAAGTTCCCGGACCCACAGCCTGGCGGCGGGTTCCCGAACGGCACGCTGTAAGACATCGACCAGACCTCTCCGCAGTTCCTCACCGCGGATTGCGCGGCAAACGCGGGTGCCGCCGGGATGGCACCACCGACACAGGCAGGGCAGGTGGCGCACCTTGCAGCCATGTTGAAGGTCTCTGAGTGCATGGAAACGAACGGCCTCCCGAACTTCCCCGATCCGGATGGCGAAGGCGGCTCGGGGATCTCCAAATCCACGAGTCTCGGCATCGACACGCCGGGCTACGCGAAGGCGGCAAGAAAGTGCGGCGCGCCGCCCGGCGCCGCCTCCTCGGAAGGGTGGGTGAGGACATAAGCCGCGCCCGCTCCCTCCTCGCCGCAGCTGTCCTCTCCGCGGCGCTCGGCTACACCGTCGACGCGGCGCCGACCCTCCACAGGTCGTCGGGGGCGGCCCACGCCGGGCGGGTGCTGCTCGGCCCGCAGGCGATGGGCCCGCTCGCCTTCGGGAGCGGTGAGGCGGGCGCGCTCACGATCCTGCAGCGCCTCCTCGGGGCACCGCGCAGCGGCCCCACCTACGACAACGAGGGTGGCTGCGGCACCTTCGAGGTCGCGAGCTGGCCCGCCGCCGAGGTCTTCTTCCAGCGGGGGCGCTTCGACGGCTACCAGGCCTACGGGGAGCACGGCACCACCTACACGACGGCGCGGGGACTGCTGATCGGCGACACGGTGACGGCGGGGCGCGCGCTTTATGGGACGGCCTTCGAGACCTCCTCGGCCCAGGGTGGCTCGTGGTCGGTCACGTCGGACGCCGGCTCGCTGATCGGCTACCTGAGCGGCCCGCCCGTACCGACGGGGCCGGGCGACCGCATCACGAGCATCGCCGCCGGCTACCTCGGCTGCCCCGCGATGACGCCGTAGTCGGTGCCACCGCGAGTGGCCGCGATCGCCGAACTGCTCGTCAAGGAACGGGAGGCGCTCCTCGCGAGCATCGCGAGCCTCACTGCCGACGTCGCCGAGGTGGTGGCGGCCGCCTCGGGCTCGAACGGCGACGACGAGCACGACCCCGAAGGGGCGACGATCGCTTTCGAGCGCGCCCGCCTCGCGACGCGCCTCAGCGACGCAGAGCATGCGCTCGCGGGAGTGGAAGGGGCGATCCGGCGCCTTGCGGAGGGGAACTACGGCCGCTGCCAGCGTTGCGCAGCGCCGATCGGCGAGGAGCGGCTGCGCGCCATCCCGGCGACTCAGTTCTGCATCAGGTGCGCTGCCCTGTGCACGCCTCGTGGACCGCTGACGACCCTCACCTGACTGTCCGAGACGAGTGATCGCCTCAGCTTGGGTGTCCGAGCCACCGGGTCAGGCTCCATGGCCCCTCAGGGCAATCGTCGGATGTTGCCGAAAGTGGGAGCGCTGGCGCTCTTCTCATGACGACACCTGGGACACGAACGCACCCCAAGTGCGACCGCGTCGCAATGTGCGTAACTACTTTCGAGCCGGGAGAATGGGTTCCGAAGGAACGGAGAAGCGATGCACAAATTGGGCGAGTCGAACAGCTGGAACCCGTTCCCTCCAACCGAAGCGACCGAGGACGCCGAGCACCGGGTCGCCGCAAATCGTGCAATCGGCATTTCGGCAATCGGCTTGGCGATCACGGGCGCGGTCGAGCTGACCGTTGCGGTGTTGAGCGGTTCGGTCGGCCTGCTTGGTGATGCGCTGCACAACCTCTCCGATGTCTCCACCTCGCTCGTGGTGTTCATCGGCTTCCGCTTCTCGCGACGCGCGGCAACACCGGATCACACCTATGGCTTCGACCGCGCCGAGGACCTCGCCGGGGTCGGGGTGTCGTTTGCGATCTGGGCAAGTGCCGTCTTCGCCGGGATCGTGAGCGTTCACAAGCTCACCGAGCACGGCCGAACCTCCCACTTCGCGATCGGCATGATCGCCGCAGGCGTTGGCATCGTCGGCAATCAGGTCGTCGCTCGCTACAAAGGCAAAGTCGGCAAGCGAATCCATTCCATGACACTCATGGCGGACGCCAAGCATTCCTGGCTCGACGCAATCTCGTCGGCTGGCGCGCTGGGCGGTCTCGCAGCGACCGCGGCCGGAGTCCACTGGGCTGACGGCCTCGCCGGTCTATTCATCACCGCCTTTATCGTGCACGTCGGATGGGAAGTCACATCCGAGGTGGTCGGGCACCTCATGGACGGTGTCGATCCGGAATTGGTGTTGCACGCGGAGACAGCGGCCCTCGATGTCGCTGGTATCGAACACGTCCACGTTCGCGCTCGCTGGTCGGGCCGCGCGCTGCTCTTTGACATCGAGGGCTTCATCCCGGCCACCTCGACACTCGACTACGCCGAAGCTCTCGGTCGACGGGTCGAACGTGCCGTCGTCGCGGCGGTGCCCGAAACCCGTGCGGTGCTGTGGTCACCGCACGTCTTGTCAGCTGAGCAGTAGCTCCGAATCGAGTCGCGAAAAGTTTGCCGGAGATCATTAGAGGGGATCTCCCCCGGCCTCGGCCATGCAAGAGTGACTCCGTGCCACAAACAGCGATACTCGCAGCGGATCGTGCGATTCTGCTGCGCCATGGCCGTCGCCTTGAGTACGCCACCCTCGCCTGGAACGTCGTCGGGCTCGTTGTGTTGGCCATCGGCGCGATTGCGGCACGCTCGGTCGCGCTGGCGGGCTTCGATCTCGACAGTCTGATCGAGATCGGCGCGTCGACGGTGGTGCTGTGGGAACTGGCCGACGTTGCCGAAGAACGGCAGCGCCGGGCGATGCGGCTGATCGGCTCGTCGTTCGCCGCGCTCGTCATCTATCTCGCGATCCAGAGCACGCTCGTGCTCGTCGCTGGTTTCCACCCGCGCCACAGCCCCCTCGGGATCGTCTGGACAGCGGGCACCGCGGCGGCGATGTTCACTCTCGCCGCGGGCAAGGCGCGCACCGGTGCCGCACTCGGCAATACGGTGCTACAAACCGAAGGCCGCGTCACCATGGTGGATGGCATTCTCGCTACGGCCGTGCTCGTCGGACTCGTGTTGAACGCCGCCGCGGGTTGGTGGTGGGCTGACCCAGCTGCCGGTTACGTCCTCGTCTACTACGGCGCGCGCGAGGCTTGGGCAGCGTTCAAGCACTGACCACTCGGAAGATCTCCGCGTCGCTCGCGCCATTGCCCCGATCAGGCAACTGGATCCAGCGTGCCTCCAGCACCTCGTATCGACCTCCGGGGACGTCGACGTCTGCTCTTCGAAACCCGGCGCGATGACGCAGCCCATGATGAATCACTACTCCGCAAGGTCTCCGAGCGATCGTTGACGTTGCGCGTGCGCTGATCGCCAGCGTGGGTACGCAGGTACGCCTTGAGGTAGCTGGCGGTAAAGGCGCGTAGCCCCGAGCGCCTCGTCGTACGAGAGCGTTGTCGGGTGGGTCGTACCCTTCTTGGCGAGCACGAGCCACACGCCGCCTGAGTCGGAATGGTGGGTGCGCAACCAGGCTCGCCATTCCCCAATGCTGGCGACGACGAGCTCTGGGGATTCCACCGCTCGCGGGTATCGCTTCAGTGTCGGTACGAGCCGCAGGCGGCGCCCGCCACAAATCACGTCGCTGGGCCGCAGGCCGCTCGCTTCACCGGTGCGGAGCGTTCCCCCACGCGACACGCGTATGCAGCCGGCCGGCGTGAACGGGGAAGTCGCCCACCGAGCGGGTCACACCGAGGTCACAGTCGCGACCTCGGTGGGACATTTCCGTCATACAACTGTCTCGAAAGCTCGACAGGGAGACAGAAGATGGAAGGTCGACGAGCGGGACGGAGGGAGCGGACGGCGCGCTGTCGCCGATCCGGCGGCCTCGCTTTCGCCGTCACGGCGATCGCCCTCGGGCTCGCCGCGTGCGGGGGCACGGGTTCGGGCGCCCCCTCGGTAGCCAACGTCTCGACAAGCATCGGTGCCACCGCCCGCGCAGCGGTCGCGCCGAAGACGAACGCGGCACAGTCACTCGTCGAGTGGGCGACCTGCATGCGCGGCCACGGCGATCCAAGTCAGCCAGACCCAACGATCGACTCCCATGGGGTGATCAACATCGCCATCCCGGGCTCCGCCGGGTCGCTCTCCAACGCAGTCCACAGCGGGACCGCTCCATGCAACGGGTATCTCGCCGCGGCATCGTCGGCTCTCCGTGCCGGGGCGAGAGACCTGACGCCGCCGAACCAGGCGTCGCTCGTGCAGTACTCCCAGTGCATGCGGGCCAACGGCGTCCCGAACTACCCCGACCCCGGCACGGGCGGCCGAATGAACTTCAACGGCACCGGCATCGACCTGAACAGCCCGTTCTTCATACGAGCCAATGCCATCTGTGGCACCAAGATCCACGCGCCGTCGTGGTGGATTAGCGGCGCGGGGCCACCGGGCGACATTTCGGTGCAGAGTGGCCCGATGTGCGGGACCTCGGTCTGCTCCCCGTCCGGCGCCAACCGGCCGCGGCGAGACGCGACGACGCCGAGCACCGGTGGCTGACGCTCACCTCAGGCCGAACACCGTCCTCGCTGGTCGCTGACCCTCGCTCGGCACGCCGCAAGCCGACCGAGCGAAGTGCAGGAACCATCGCCCCTTCGGGCAATGCACTCAGATACTCAGCGAACCGCGGGGACAGCGAGAGACCCATAGCGGTCGCAGGTGAACGCCGCACTCGAAGGACGGCACGTCGAGCAAGAGAGCTCAGCGCCGACAGCTCACGGCAACAGCTCGACGAAGCCCTCGGTGCCGTGAACGCGGATCATCTGCCCGTCCGGGATCAACGTGGCGTGCTCCACGCCCACGACGGCCGGGAGGCCGTACTCGCGGGCGATCACGGCGCCGTGCGTCATCAGTCCGCCTACCTCGGTCACCAGGCCCTCGATGGTGACGAACAGCGGCGACCAGCTCGGGTCGGTGAACGCCGTGACCAGGATGTCGCCCGGCTTCAAGTCGGCTTGCTCGATATCGAGGATCACTCGGGCCCGCCCCTCGATCGTCCCGGCGGACACCGGCACGCCAACCAGCGCGCCCGCCGGCACGTCCTCGCGTCGCTAAGCGCCCGTGATCGCTTCGCCTTCGGAGGTGAGCACGCGCGGCGGCGTGAGCGCGCGGTACGAGGCGAACGCGTCCTTGCGCACACGGATGAGCCCGCCGTCGACCTCGCGCGTGCGCGCCGCATCCTCGATCTCGGGGAAGGTGAGGAAGAACACGTCCTCCGCCTCGCGGAGCACGCCCGCCTGCACCAGCCGCTCGGCCCCGCCGAGCAACGCCCGCTTGTACAGGAGGTAGCGGCTGACCATGCCGTTCGGATACTCGCGGTAGCCGATGAAGGTCCGCATGTGGTCGATCACCTGCTTGGTCTCGTCGGCCTTGACGCCGCCGTCGGGCAGCGCCTGCAGGCGCTCGAGCCCCTCGCGCTCGGTCGCCTCGGCGGCGACGCGCCCCTGCGCGAAGCGACGCGCCCCCTCGCGCGCCCCGAAGTTCTCGATGTTCGCGAGCATCACCGGCACCAGCATCGACGGCTGCTCGCTCCAGCGCGGTTCAATCCGCGGTGCCGAGCACGCCCGCGGGCCGAGCAAAGCTTCGGCGCTGCAGCGGCGATCCTTCTCCGGGCGGTAGCGGCGCACGCCCTGCGGCGAGATGGGGACCGCTCGTCGCCGCTCGGGCGGGCTCCCCTCGAGCGATAGCGCCAGCTGCCGCTTGGCCCGGCAGTCAGCCGATCCGCAGGCTCTGTCCGCCGTCCACCACCAGCGAGACGCCGGTGATGAAGCTGGCCTCGTCCGAGCAGAGGTAGAGCGCGGCGTGCGCGACGTCCCAGGCGGTGCCCATCTTCTGGTTGAGGGGCACCTGCGCGTCGCGCTTCGCGATCACCTCCTCGCGGGAGTCCCCGATCACACCGATGCGGTTGTCGACGGCCATCGGCGTGTTGATCAGCCCCGGCACGACGACGTTGGCGCGGATGTTGTACTCGGCGTTGCTGATCGCGAGGTTCTGGGTGAGGGCGATCACCCCCGCCTTGGAGGTCTTGTAGGCGATGTAGGGGTAGTTGCTGTAGGCGGCGAAGGACGAGATGTTGAGGATCACCCCTGAGCGCTGCGCCCGCAGCACCGGCAGCGCGTGCTTGCAGGTGATCACCATCGAGCGGAGGTTGACCGCCATCACCCTGTCGAAGGCGTCGCTGTCGACATCGGCGACCGGCGCGTCGCCGAGCGCGAGGCCGGCACCGACGTTGTTGTGGAGGATGTCGATCCGCCCGAAGTGCTCGACGCAGCCGGCGACGAGCGCGGCGACCTCGTCCTCTCTCGTCACATCGGCGCGAAAGGCCGTCGCCTCGCCCCCCTCGGCGGTGATCGCCGCCGCGGTCTCGCTCGCAGAGTCGAGGTCGCGGTCGACGCAGAACAGGCGCGCGCCCTCGCGCGCGTACAACACCGCCGCGGCCCGGCCGTTCCCGATGGACAGCCCCGGCGTCTGCCCAGCGCCCACGAGGAGCGCCACCTTGCCCTGCAGGCGCGAGCCCCCCGGCGCACTGCCGAGCGGGTCGTCGTAGGGGCCGACAGCGGCGGTCATCCTCCGGAGCTCCACACCAAGGCGGAGACCGAGAGCACGCAACCGCTCCCGCCGGCCGTGAGGAAGCTCGCGGGCGGGAGCGTCGCGCGCGCCGAGCCTCCCGCCCAGCGGATCGAGAGCGCCTTGAAGCCGCGACCGCCGCCACGAGCGTCCGCGCAGCGCGCCGTCAGCAGCGCCGTGGCCCCGTCGCCGGGAGCGAGCACGGGCCCGATCGAGTTCGTCGGCCGCGGAGGCGTCGGGGCGGCGGCGACCGGCGCCGCACCACCGACCGCCACCACGGTCGCGACGGCACCGAGACGACAGGAGGCTTCCGAGGAGTTGCTGAGCCGGATCGTGATCCTCGCGGCCGCGGGCGAGACCGCGGCGAGAGTGGCGGCGACCGCTCCGCTCGTGCAGGGCGGCACGCCCTTCGGCACCAGGTGCGCGGGCGGGAAGGGTGCCACCTGGCCGTCGATTGCGGGGTTGAGCTGTTGGGTCAAGTCCGCTCCCTGAGTTCCGAAGAAGGGGTGGGTGACGAAGGTACCGGCGACGATGAGCGCGAGGAACAGCAGGTGAACGGCGCTCCACCCGATGGCCGACCAGAGAGCGCTCCCGTCGCCGGCGCCGCGACCGTCGGGTTCCCGACGAGGCGGGCGGGCCTGACGCTCCCGCCCTCGGTGGCCGGCGAGGAGCGCGCCCAGGTTCCCGAGCGCCAGCGCGGCGAGCGCGGCGGGCAGCGCACCGGCCGGCAGGCGGCCGCGGTCCACGGCATAGGCGACCGCGGCCGCGAGGAACGCGGCGAGGTCGACGAGGAAGAGTCGCCACAGCCTGCGGGTCGTGATGGCAAAACGATAGAGCGGCCGGACCGCTGCGGCGCTCGCTCGCGCGGGTCAGACCACCCCCGTTGGGGCAGATGTTGCCTATTGAGGGTAGATTTGAACCCCCGAATAGGAGGGACGACATGGCGCGGTCGATCTGGAGCGGCTTTTTGAGCTTCGGGCTGGTGAGTGTGCCCGTGGGGCTGTTCAGCGCGACGCGCGACCAGGGCGTCCACTTCAATCAGTTCGAGAAGGGCACGGCCGACCGCATCCGCTACAAGAAAGTGAACGAGCGGACCGGCGAGGAGGTCGCCGCGGCCGACATCGTGCGCGGCATGGACCTCGGCGGCGGCGAGTACGTGATCGTCACCAACGAGGAGCTGAAGAACATCGCCCCCGGCCGGTCGGAGACGATCGAGATCAGTGACTTCGTGGCCCTCGACGAGATCGACCCCCTCTACTTCCAGAGCTCCTACTACCTCGCGCCCCGAGGCAAGGGCGCGGACCGGGCCTACGGTCTCCTGCGCCAGGCGATGCTCGAGTCCAAGCGGGTCGGACTCGCGACCCTCGTGATGCGCGACAAGCAGTACCTCGTCGCCGTGCGCCCCGCCGAGGACGTCCTCGTCCTCGAGACGATGTACTTCGCCGAGCAGGTCCGCGACCCCGCCGAGGAGCTCGACAGCCTCCCCGAGGCCGTGAAGTTCGACGGCCGCGAGCTCGACGTCGCGAAGCAGCTCATCGAGTCGCTGTCGGTCGCCTACGACCCCGAGCGCTACCACGACGAGTACCACGAGCGGATCGAGGCCTTGATCGAGGAGAAGCGCCAGGGACGCTCGCTCGTCTACGAGCCCGAGCGCCCCGTGAGCAACGTGGTCAACCTGATGGACGCGCTGCAGGCGAGCATCGCGAAGGTGCGCGGCACCGCGGTGGAGGCGTCCGTCGAGGAGGTCGCCGAGGCGGCCCCCGCGAAGCGTGCGCGCAAGGCCGTGCCGAAGGCCGCCGAGGAGGTCGAGGCCGGGGCACCCCACGAGCAGCAGCACTTCGAGGGGATGACCAAGGCCGACCTGCTCACGCGCGCCGCCGAGCTCGAAGTCGAGGGGCGCTCTAAGATGTCCAAGGACGAGCTCGTCGTCGCGCTCCGCGAGCGCACCGCCGGAGGCAACCGCAGCCGCAAGGTCTCCTGAGCGCGCCGCGGCGAGCTCCGCACGGCCAGAGGGCGGCCGCCGCGCCCCCACCAACGGCCGCACGGCCCGCCGCCGAGGCACGGTTGTGGGGGCGCGGCGGTAGGACAAGAATGAGCGCGGCGGCGCGGTTCGTCGCCTGCGGCGCTCGCCGCGAGAAGGCTCGGAGGGGCTGTGGCCGATTCCTTGGATTCCGCCGTCGTGATCGACGCGGACGCGCACGTAATCGAGACCGATCGGACGTGGGACTACCTCGAGAAGAGCGAGGCGAAATTCCGCCCCCGCATCGTCACCGCAGACGACGACCCGAACACCCGCTACTGGCTGATCGACGGCAAGCTCGCCGGCCTGCGCACCGCGGCGACGAGCGACGCCGACGTCGAGAAGCGCACGCAGAGCCTCTCCGGCCATCGCGACGTCGCCGCCCCGGCGGCCGCCCGCAAGATGGAGGACATCTCGCTCCGCCTCGAGCACATGACCGAGCTCGGGATCGACATCCAGGTCCTCCACAACTCGGTCTGGATCGAGCAGCTGACCGACCGCCCGGACATCGAGATCGCCCTCGCCCGCAGCTGGAACCGCTGGCTCGCCGACATCTGGAAGGAGGGCGGCGGCCGGCTGCGCTGGACCTGCGTGGTCCCGGTGCTCTCGGTCCCTGACGCACTCGACGAGATCCGCTTCGCGCGCGAGCACGGGGCCGTCGGGGTCTGCATGCGCCCCTTCGACGGCGACCTGATGCTGCTCGACCCCACCTTCCACCCGATCTACGCACTCGCCGAGCAGCTCGACCTCTCGATCGCGATCCACATCGCGAACGGCAGCCCCCGCCTCGTCGACGCGCTGCGGACCCGCTTCAGCCTCCTCGACGGCTTCGGCACCTTCCGGGTACCGACGATGCTCGCCTGCTACGGCCTGCTCCGGAGCGGCCTCTCCAAGGACTTCCCGAAGCTCCGCTGGGGCTTCATCGAGGCCTCGGCGCAGTGGGTGCCGTGGGTGATGAGCGAGCTCGCCCGCCGCAACGGCAAGCGCTTCACCGGGGAGGACAACCCCTTCCGCGACGCGAACGTCTACGTCACCACCCAGACCTCGGACGACATCCGCTACATCCTCGACATCGTCGGGGAGGACAGCCTCGTGATCGGCACCGACTACGGCCACACCGACACCTCGAGCGAGGTCAACGCGATCGCCGTCTTCCGCCGTGGCGACCTCGACGAGCGCTCCAAGCAGAAGATCCTCTCGGACAACCCCGCGGCGCTCTACGGGATCAGCGCCCGCGAGCTCGCCACCGCAGGCTCCTGAGGGGCACCATTTCGCCGGGATCGGGCCGCGCCGGAGGGCCCGCAGGCGGCCGCCGCGGGCGGCGCCCGAGCGATCCCTTGGCATGTTCAAGGATCGGGTCGAAGCGATAGGGTTGGTACGCGCGCCCACTGGCGCCACGGAGACGGGGGGTTACCACGTGACCGTTGACACCGAGAAGCGGGCATTGTCGCCGGACGACCTGATCGCGGCGTGCGAGGCGATCCGCAGCGAGTACCAGAAGGACTACCCCTTCCGCGCGAAGGAGATCCTCAGCCAGGACGAGTTCCCGCGCCTCGCGGCCGGCAAGCGCCGCGCCTTCTCCGGTGGTGACATCAACCACCGCTTCGAGGGCGAGCGCTACATCAACAACCCCGACAAGACGACTCGCCGCCACCAGCTGCGCAAGCTCGTCGACGAGGGCGGTGAGACCTCGGTCGGTGGCGAGAAGGTCGCCCACCCGCTCCTCAGCCGTTGGGAGGCCTACGCCTTTGGCGTCTCGGACGAGGAGATCAACGAGCTCGAGAAGGGCGACGCCGACCCGCAGATCCTCATCTCACGCGGCTGGCGGGTGGCGATGGACCGCTACCAGCACTTCTCCATCGCGATCGGCAGCGGCATGGTCGGCGAGGGCGGCACGGCGATGCACTCCGCCGAGCTCCTCGAGGCGATCGACCGCGACCGCAAGCGCTTCCAGGAGTGGGGAGTGCCGGACATCGAGCGGGCGCTCATGAACCGCTTCGAGCACGCCGGCATCGACATCGAGCACGCCGATTTCAACGAGGAGATCGTGCGCCGCTTCTGCACCACTCCCGAGCTCCAGGAGCAGCTGCTGCACGTCTTCGAGCTCCGCTTCCAGATGGGCGCCGGCGGGGGGATGTAGGGCCCGCCGCACCCCGTCCACCTTCAATCTCGCCACCCACCAAGGGGGAAGTTGTGTCGCAGACGCCGTACGGGCCGGAGGATCTCGCGGTCCCGCCGCTGTCGGGCCAGGAGTTCCTCTCGCTGCTCAGCGAGCAGTACGAGCAGAAGATGTCCGAGCCGCCCGCCTTCTACAAGGAGCTCATCGCCGGCAACCTCTCCCGCGACGCGCTCCAGGCCTGGGTGCTCGACCAGTACTACTACTGGGACCACCTCTACTTCTCGACCGCGGCGATCTACATCAAGACCAACGAGCACGCGATCCGCGCCAAGCTGCTGCGGCGCCTCGTCTGGGTCGAGGGGAAGAACGTCGTCCGCGACATCCGTCCCGAGTGGTCGACGCCCGCCTACGAGGAGCTCTTCGCCCGCCTCGGCGAGTCGCTCGGCGTCACCCGCCAGCAGCTCGCCGAGTGGCGCCCGTACACGCGCACCTTCTTCGCGATCACGACGCTGTGCATGTACTCCCGCGCCTGGGAGTGGACGTGGCTCGACGGCATCGCCAATCTCTACGCTTCGGACCTCTTCTACGTGGGCGTCCTCGGCCAGGTGCGCGACGCGCTGAGCGCGAAGTACGGCGTCGCCGACGCGGACCTCGAGTTCTTCGACGCCGTCCTCGGCGACGCGAAGGAGAACATCGCGTGGGAGGAGGAGGTGCTCGCCCACTGGGCCTGCACCACCGAGCGCCAGCTGCTCGCCGCCCGCGCGCTGCGCGAGCGCCTCGACATCGAGGGGCAGTGCCTCGTCCCCCTCGCCGAGGTGGCGGCGGGCAAGGCACCCTTCCAGGCGCCGGCGGGCGCACAGATCCCGGTCCTTGTCGGAAACGAGATCACGCCGGTCCAGGCGTAGCGCACCGCCCCGATGTCCCTGCCGTTGCCTGACCTTCGCGCGGCGCGCCCCGGTGCCGGTTCTGTGGACGGTGCGCCATGACGACCACGGAGGCCGCCACCGAGGTCCCCCCCGACGAGCGGCCGGCGTTCTCGGTCTTTCCCGGGACCCCGGTCGGTGAGGCGCTGCGCCGCCACTGGCTGCCGGTCCTCCCCCTCGACATCCTCAACCGCCAGCACGCCCGGCGCGTCCGCCTCCTCGGCGAGGACCTCGTCTGCTACCGGGACCGCCTCGGCCGCTACGGGCTGATCGGGGACCGCTGCCCCCACCGCGGGGTGAGCCTCGAGTGGGGTGTCGCCGCCGATGTCGGCCTGCGCTGCCCCTACCACGGCTGGTGCTTCGACAACACCGGCCACTGCGTCGACATCCCCCTCGAGGGGCTGATCACCCGCGACTACGTGCAGATCCGCGCCCACCCGCTCACCGAGCACGGCGGGATGCTGTGGGCCTTCCTCGGCGAGGGGGAGCCGCCCGTCTTCCCGGAGCTGGGCGCTCTCGGCGACCCGAAGATCCTCCGCCATCTCCGCTTCTCGGTCGTGGAGGCGAACTGGCTCGAGGTCCTCGAGGCGCGATTCGCCGGCGCAGGCGCGCTCCCCGCGACCGCCTCCCCCTACGCCTTCCTCGACGCGCCGGCGACCTCGGTCGAGGTGATGGTGACGCCCCTCGACGACGTGAGCACGCTGCTCGTCGCGGGTGACCGCCTCGGGGCGCTCCCGAGCGGCCTCGTGGTGACGACCCCCGCCTCTGACCTCTCGGCCGGCGGCGTGGACGCGCCACCTGACGCCGCGGTGTCGCCCGCCGCCGAGCGCCCCGGCCCGCTCGCGCGGTCCTGGCTGTCGGCGACGCTCGGCATCGCCGCCGACACCGCCGCGGCCGCGGCCGCGCCGACAGCGGGCAGCGTGGACTTCCTCCCCGAGGCTGACGCCGCAGAAGCGGCCGGCCCGCTCCGCGACTTCGCCGCGGTCCTCGCCGCGCTGCCGGCCGCCGTTTCGGGACAGCCCGATCCTCGGATCGCCGAGGCACTCTGCGCACGCCTCGGCGGGGAGGGGGCGGCGCCGCGGTGGTGGGCGCTCGACCTCCTCGTCCGCACCCACCTGCCCCTCTGGTTGGAGGCGGCCGGCGCCGAGGACGCGGCAGCGGCGCTGCGCGACTCGTCGCCGATCGACGGGGAGGGTCCAGCCGCCGAGGCGTTGGGCTCGATCGCCGAAGCCGAGAAGGCCGCCAGCGCGGCCTTCGACAACGCCTTCTCCGACACCCAGAGGGAGCCCTGGAAGCTCGCCTGGCCCTACGTCTGGAACGCCGAGAGCTCGGCGCGCTGGGCACGCGGGCGCGACCGGACGGTCGCCGCCGCGTGGCGGGGCGCCTGGAGCACGGCCTCCGCGGCGCTGCAGGCCGGTGGGACGGTCGCGCTGGCCGCCGCCTTCGGCTCCTCCGGCGCCGGCGGCGTCCTCGCCGCGCACGCCCTCGGAGCCTGCGAGCTGACGGCGCGCGCCCTCGCCTGGCCCTCCTCGTGGACGGCGCGCTGGGCCGAGACGGTTGCCGAGGTGCGCGAGGCGCCGCCCGAGACGCCCGAGGGGCCGCCGCCTTCCGAGGTGCTGGCGGCGGTGACCGCCTCGCTGGTCGCGGCGACCGGCGTCGCGCTCGCCGGCTGATCCCCTGCTCCTCCCCACCGCGGGGCGCGGGGGCAAACCGCCCGCTGGACGTGGTGCGATGCTCCGCCGCGCACTACCCTCAGCGACTGGAGGTCGAGCACTGAATGGCGACACCGACAAAACAGGGCGAGGCGCAGGGCACCCAGCGCGCTGACCAGCTTCGGGTCACCGAGGAGGCCAACGAGCAGGCCGGGCGCGGCCTCGCGCGCCGCTCCCCCTCCGTCGTCGACACCGGAGAGGGCGCGCCGCTCCCCCGCGGCATCCACGGCCTGCAGCGGCTCGTCGGCAACCGGGCACTGCGGTCGGCGCTCGCCGGCGACAACGCCGTGCAGCGCATCCCGGCACCGGTCCTCCACCAGCTGGCGACGGGCGGCGTGGGCAACCGCAACGCCGGCGCGCTGCTCGGTCGCCCGCTCCCGGAGCGGGAGGAGTCGGCGACCGCGCAGGAGCTGCCGACCGCCCAGCGCTTCCTCGGCGAGCTCGTCGGCGAGTTCGCCGGCGACCTGTTCGAGGAGATGTTCGGCGGCAAGAAGAAGAAAAAAAAGGAAGCCGAGGCGAAGAAAAAGGCCGAGGAAGAGGCGAAGAAGAAGGCCGCGCTCACGCCGAAGGCGAAGGCACCCACCCGGCGGCCCCTCGTCGGCCCCCGCCCGAGGCCGGGCGCCACCCCCGGCGGGGGCGTCACCTCGGGCGAGCCCGAGACCGAGACGATGTCGATGGAGGAGTCCGAGGGGATCACCACCCGCCCCCGCTCGAACGCGATCACGAGCGACGACCCCTATGCGATCCGCATGGCGGAGCGCCGCGCCCGCCTCGCGCGCAACCGCCGCGGCACGGCGCGCAGCGAGCTACGGCGGCGTCGGGCACCGGACCTGTCGGGGCGTCGCCGCCCGGGGATGGAACGCCGGGCGCGCCTGCGGGACGAGCGGATGTGGGGATCAGAACGGCGCACGGCGCGGCGCTCCGAGGTGCGCGGCGCGCGCACCGAGAAGACCACCGCCTTCCGCCAGTGGTACGAGCGACGGCTGAAGTCCGGCGAGCCGGTGGGCAAGCCCGCTCAGGAGAAGGCGAAGTTCGAGGAGTTCTGGGCGCGCCGCCAGAACGAGCGCCGCGAGACCAGCCCCGGCCTCACCGACGACGTCGTCGAGGGTGTCGGGACGCTGTTCGGCGAGGGCGGCGAGTAGCTCCAGCGACAGCTGGCGCGCCCGGCCGCCGTGGCGACCGCCGCCGACTTCTGGCCGAACCCAGTGTCGGGCCCTCGGCGGCGAACCGAATCTCAAGACGTTGCCGTCGGGAATCGACGACAGCTCCTTCGTGCTGACCCCACTCGGTGTCCTCTGGCAAGTGGACGTCTGCCCCGACCGTGTGCCATTCGCGTGCAATTGCGTCGGCGTCGTCCACCTACAGGTACGCGGGGCGTGCCTTGCTGGCGCCTGCTGACCTGGCACCACCCCCAGGCGGAGCTCGACCCCATCTCGGCTCGCGAAGCCGTAGCCGTCGTAGTACTTCCGCGTGGAAAAGCCCAACCGCTCGTAGAAGGCCAACGCGACGCGCAGATCACGAACGGGAAAGATCCGCGCGGCTCGCTTGAGGATCGTCATCGAGAAAGGGTACCGACGCGCCACTGCGCGCGGCCTCTCAGGACGCTCGCCACGTCACTTTTGGAGGCGGGCTCAGGCTGGCGCCGGGGGTGCGGCGATCGGCTGCAGCCCGCGGCCGGGCACTCGGGTGTAACCGTCGGGCACGAAGACCGCCATCGCCCGCTCGAGCTCCTCGGCGTGCCGCGTCACCTCGGCGACATCGACGCGCGCGAGCACCGCCGCGAAGCCGGCCCGCTCGAGCCATTCCGCGAGGTGGTCGCGCACCTGGGCGATGAACCAGGCCAGCGGGTCGCCGAGGGATCGGTCGAACGCGAAGCGGTCCGCGGGGGGTGCGTGGAAGTGGGGCTCCTCGGCGAAGTCGTCGAAGCGCAGCATCTCCGCCCACAGCGGGCCGTCGGGGCCGAGCACCCGCAGCGTCGGGCCACGCCCCCGGAAGGACACGTCGAAGCGGAGGCCCCCGAACTCAAAGACGCGGCCGTCGCTCTCGGAACGGGCCTGCTCGGTCGCTACCTCGGCCATGTCGCCGCCTCCTTCATGGAATTGCCACTGCGCCCGCGGCCACGCGCGAGCCCGGTTCAGCGGTGACGTGGCGGCACGGCCGCCCGCACCACGATGGTGGTCGCCTTCAGGGCCTTGCTGCCCGCGAGGGAAGCCACCGGTGGCTCCGTCTCGCGGCGGCGGCTCCGCGCCCGAAGAGGAGATCCGTTCGCATGTCGAACTAATTGTACGCCGAATTCATTCGTGATCCCTGGCGGAACTACCAGGAATTGCCCGAAGGCGGCGTCACCAGCGCGCTGCGCTTCTCGCTCGTTCCACCTGCGGGCATCGCCGAGGTCCACCCGCCACCACAACCTGTCGGTGTCAGGCGGTGCGCTCCGCGTAGAAGCGGGGGGCCACCTCGGCCCAGTTCACACAGTGCCCCAGGGGGAGCCTCCCTTCCAGCCGGTGGAACAGGTCGGCGAAGCGCAGGGCGATCGCCTCGTAGGCGTCGTCGGTGATCCCCGCGATGTGCGGGGTGGCGAGCACCTGGGGATGCCCGAGCAGCGCGTGGTCAGGCTCGAGCGGCTCCCGCCAGTAGACGTCGAGCGCGACCGTGAGCCGGCGTCCCGAGGCGAGGGCCGCGACGAGCGCCTCCTCGTCGACGAGTGCGCCACGCCCGGCGTTCACGAGACAGGCTTCCTCCCGAAGGAGCTGCAGCTCCGGTGCACCGATGATCCCCCGTGTCTCGGGGGTGAGCGGGAGACAGAGGAAGACGAAGTCGCTCGTGCGCAGCACCCCTGCGAGAGCGGCCGGGCCGTACACCTCCCGCAGCCCGGGGAGCATCGATCGTGACCGCTGCGGGTGCGCCGTCACCGCCGCGAGCTCCATCGAGAAGGCCGAGAGGCGGGCGGCAAGGGCGCGACCGATGCCGCCGAGCCCGATGATCGCCGCGCTCTTGCCGGTGAGAGCGCGGCCGATGGGCGCTCCCCACGTGCTCCCCGCGCGCATCGCCGGATCGAGCTGGCCGAGGCGCCGTGAGAGCGCCAGCGCGGCCATCACGCACCACTCGGCGACCGAGTCCGCACTACCGGACTCGAGGCTCGTCACGTTGCCGACGGCGATTCCCCTCTCGGTCGCGGCGGCGATATCCACGCCTTCGAGCCCCGCTCCCCACTGCTGGACGACGCGCAGCCCCGAGACCGTGTCGAGGAGCGCGGCGTCGACCGGCGCCATGAGTGGGACGAGCACCTCGGCACCCTTCGCGACCCCGGCGCCCGAGCGGTCGAGATCGGCCATTTGAATTCCGGGGACGACCACTGCCAGATGGCCCCTCGCCGCCGGAAACTCCGGACCGGCGAAGAGCACGCGCGGTCTGTCCACGGACCCAGTCTCGCGGAGCACGCGGCGCGCCCGCGAGGCCGGGGCCCCCAGGCGAACGCGCCACCCCAGAGGCCGCGCCACTCAGAGGTACAGCCCCGGACGGCGCTCAGCGACGCGGTGCGCGATCGGCTTGCGCACGGTCTCCCGGGCGATGACCTCGGCGAGCGTCATCGGCCGGGCGCTGGGTACCGGCGATCGTGGTGGTCGTCGGCGTGACCGGGATGGTCACGGGACCGAGATTCCCGAGCGCGGTCGCGATCGAGGCGACGACATAGATCGCCACCGCGAGCTCGAACAGGGTTCCGGCGAGCAGCGATGCGGGCCGCGTCAGAAAGCGCATTCGTCGACCTCCCCGGAAGGTTCACGACGAATGTACCTTTTGTACTGTCACATGCCGAGGCAGAATCGCGCGAAGAGGCAAGGCCTTTGCGGCCCTCCGACTACGAGAGCGAGTGCGCGGACGTCAGCCTCTCGGGTCTGTCTCCTCGTAGCGCGCCACCGTGAAGGCGACGATTGCCGGCACGTCGACCGCGAAGACGACGAGCGTCAGCAGTAGCACGGTGAGCGTCGCGCCACGGGTGTGGTCGTAGATGAACACGAAGCCGAGGAGGCCGGCGATCACCAGATAGGCGACGAAGGACCAGCGCGCGACGAGGAAGAAGGTCGTCCACGCGAAGGGCCGAATACGGCTGAGGAGCACCACTGCGGCGACGGTGAGCACCCCGCCGCCGGCGAGCAGTCCGATCGCCGGCGCGAGGGGCGGCGGATGCGGCAGGTGCGCAGCGAGGTACACGCCGCCGGAGAGCATCAGCGCGACTGAGGCCACCACGAGCTCGGCGACAGGCGGGAGGTGGCGCTCGCTCGCGGCCACCTGCGTGCTGCGGTCGGCGTCGGTCATGACGCCGTCGCGATCCTGGTCATGATCACGAGCGTTGCCACCTGCATCGCGCCGGTGACGCCGGCGGTGTAGATGAACCGCTTCATCAGCCGACCGATCACCTCGCCGTTGGGCCTCGGCTTGTTGAGCTCGAAGAGGACGGCGATGTTCGCTGGCTCGAGGAGGCCGAGGGCGACCACCGCCATCACGGCGACGACGATCAACGACGCGACGATCCAGCCGTGGTGCGAGTAGTTCGACAGGAGGTACCCGTCGTGGCGGGCGACCTGCCACCCCGCCGCGAGGGTGCAGACGACGAGCGTCGGCATGATGAGGACCATCTTCGGCATGAAGCGGCTCGAGAACTCGACGCGAGCGGGGATCGAGAGCCGACCGAGGATCGGGCCGATCACGAAGCCGAGGAAGAGGTCGATACCGGTCCACAGCCCGCCGGCGACGACGTGAAAGAAGTCGAGCGCCCAGTAGTGGTTCGTCGCGATGCTGACGACGAGGCCGACGATCAGGACGCCGACGATGGGCAGCCCCTTCAGCGGAACGATCTCGAAATGACGAGGCGGTGGCGGTGCATCGTGCTCTGGCGCAGCCGCCTCCACGGAGGTCATCGTCATGGCCCAGTCCCCCCTTCTGGCGCGAAGCGCAACGACTGGACACGATACCGCCGGCACACCTGAGCGGGAGGGTTCCCGAGCTCGAGGGCGGGCTGAGGCGCGGGTACCGTCGTCGTGACAGTGACCGGCGAAGGCCGGACTGGCGGGAGGCCGAGATGAGCGAGCGGACGACGGACACGACAGAGCGGAACCTCGCCGACCAGGTGGCGGTGATCACCGGAGGCGGCCGGGGCCTCGGGCGTGCCATCGCGCTCGCCTGGGCGGAGCGCGGGGCGCGCGTGCTGTGCAGCGCCCGCAGCCGCGCCGAGCTCGAGGACACCGCCGCGGCGATCACCTCGCGAGGCGGGGAGGCGGAGATCCTGCCCGCCGACGTCGCTTCCGAACAGGACATGCAGCGGCTGATGGCGCACGCTGTCGAGCGCTTCGGCCGCCTCGACGTCGTGCTCTTGAACGCCGGGGTCAACGGTGGCCGGCTGCCGATCGAGCAGCTCCCCATGGAGGACTGGCGGCAGTGCCTCGACATCAACCTCACCGGCGTCTTCCTCGGGATCAAGGCCGCGGTGCCGCATCTGCGCGCCGCGGGCGGGGGAAAGATCATCGGCATGGGCTCGGGCTCCTCGCTCCACTCCCCCGCCGAGCACGCCGGCTACTCCGCCTCGAAGGCCGGGCTGACGGCGCTCCTCCGCTCGGCGGCGCGTGAGCTGCGGCCCGATCACATCGCCGTCAACGAGCTGCACCCCGGCCCGACGGCGACAGCGATGCACGGGGTGACGACAAGCGACCCGACCGAGTCCGACATCGTCGACCACCCCCGCCGCCGACAGGAGGGCGGAGAGTGGTTCAAGGCGCCGCAGGTGGTCGCCGAGCTCGCCTGCTTCCTCGCGGGCCTCCCGAACGACGGCGTCACGGGCCAGCTCTTCAGCCTGAACTCGTTGCGGTAGCAGGGCGCCTCGGCGCGCCTCGCCGGGCTCTCAGACCCAGAGATCCTCTTCGTTCATGCCGGTCATGTCGGGCAACCAGCTCCACAGCGCGGATGCCCACGACGAGGACGTCTCCACCAGCGCCTGGGTGTTCAGCTCGACCTCGTAGCCGTAGGAGAAGCCGACGCCGGCGACGACCTTGCCGCCAGAGCTGAAGGAGATCTTGCCACCCGTCCAGGAGATCGACCCGTAGATCTCCCCACCGACCCCGTAGTGCAGGCCGAGTCTGCCCTGCACGGTGCCGAGGCTTGCGCCACCGCTCTTCAGGCGCACGGTGACCGTTCCCTCGGTCCCCGTGCCGACGAGGGCGCTCGCCTTGCCCTTCGCCGAGACGTCGCCCGTCGTCGCGTTGTACGAGGCCTTCCCAGACGCGCTTCCCTTTGCGCCGGCAAAGCTCTCGAGCTGGCCGCTTCCCTCGAGGCGCTGGCCGGCGATGTCCCAGTTCAACTGGCTCGACTTGGTCTCATGGGAGGCTCCGAGCACGAACTCGACGTTGCCCTCCCCCTCCATGCCGTCGGCCTTGGCGAGCGTCGATGCGGTGGCCGTGGCCTTTCCCGCCGACCCCTCCGCGGAGAGCGACGCGGTGTTCTTCAGGCCGCCCTCCCCCGTGAGGGAGGCACCGGCCTTCCCCTTCACGTCGCCGACGCTCGTGCCCTTTTTCTCCATCGAGCCCTTCACGAGGTTGATCTCGATCTCTGAGGGGGCGAAGGGGTTCTTGGACTCGTCGGCATCCTCCTGCTCCGCGTCGCCGAAGGCGGCTTCGGCGACCGACGCGCCGCCTTCCCCCTTCGCGAGCTCGGCCGAGCCGTACTCGGGGCCGTCACCGCCCTCGTCGTTCTCCTCCTCGGCGGCCTCGCTCGTCGAGACCTTCCCCGGAAGGAACGAAGTGGCCCATCCCCACCAGCCCGCCTTGGCGCTCTTCTCGTCGGCGCGCTGCTTCTGGCCGCGCTTGATCCTCAGGCGCACCGCCCGGTCGCGGTCGGGGTCCCCGACCGGGGGCAGCGGCCCCTTCAACAGTTCGGCATCGCTCTTCAGCCGCTGCACCGTGGTCCCCGCGGCGAGCGCCCGCTGCACGGCCCTGTTCCCGGCGATCTGCTGGAGCGCGAGCACCCCGCCGGTGGTGAGCGGGTGGCGGAGGTCGGGCACCGCCACGGCGCGCGCCGGCGCGACCGCAGCGACGCGCTGGTCGCCTGTCTCGCGAACGGCCCGCGTGCGCACCGGCAGACTCTATCGACAGAGCCGTGCCGAAACCTCAGGTCCCGGCACGGATTCCCCGTGCTGCCGCCGTCTGAGCGGCGGTGTGGATGGGTACGCTCAGCCCAGGGTGACCCGCGCACTTTTCTCCGCTGCCAGTAATGGCTCTGACCGCCGGCGGCGCGAGCGCGCCCCGCGGGCCGCCCGAGGCGAACAGTGAGCCCTGCCGCGGCCGAAGGGTCAGAGCCCGGCCAACCGCGGCGGTGGGGGGCGCTCAGCCGCCCGCGCGTGCGCCAGGCAGCGGGCGCCGCCACCCTGACGGCCGTGCTCGTGCTCGGTGGCGCGCTCGTGCTGAGCGTGGTGGGAAGCCCCTCGCGGGCCGGCTCCGCAGCGCTCCCCCGCCATCACCGCCCCCCCGCGGCGTTGCGGCTGGTCGAGATCTCGCCGCCCACGCACGCCACCGGCGTCTCCTACTCGGCGCCGATCGAGCTCACCTTCTCGACACCGCTCGCTCGTCACGTGCCCGACCCAGTGATCACCCCGACCATCTCGGGGCGCTGGTCGCACCCCTCCCCGAAGGTGCTCAGGTTCACACCGAAGGAGAACTTCCTTCCCTTCACCGTGGTGCACCTCTTCATCCGCGGCGGCGTGAACGGGCTCCGGGCGAGCGACGGCGCGCGCCTGCCGGCGACGGTCGAGACCGGGTTCACCGTCGCCGGTGGCTCCATCCTCCGCCTCCAGCAGCTCCTCGCCGAGCTGCACTACCTGCCGGTCGCCTTCGCACCGGCGGGCCCCGGCGCGACCGCCGCGAGGGTGGCCACGGCGCTCGGGAAGGAGCCGACCAATCCGCGCGCCGTCGCCCTGTCCCCCGTGGCCGGCTCCTTGACCTGGCGATTCCCCAACGTTCCGGCACCGTTGCGCGCCAACTTCGCGCCGGGGGCGTGGGACGTCGCCACCGAGGGCGCGGTGATGGCCTTCCAGTCCGAGCACCACCTCGACATCAACGGCGAACCGACGGGCGCCCTCTGGCAGTCCGTACTCTCGGTCGTCGCCGCCCACCGACCCACCGCGCGGCCCTACGACTACCTGCTCGTCACCGAGAGCCAGCCCGAGACGCTCTACGTCTGGCGGGAGGGCAAGGTCATCTACCAGACGCCGGTGAACACCGGCGTGAGCGGCGCGCCGACCGCGCTCGGAACCTTCCCCGTCTACTCCCGTTTCACCGTGACGACGATGAGCGGCACCAACCCCGACGGCAGCCACTACGTCGACCCGGGGATCCCGTGGGTCTCGTACTTCAACGGCGGCGACGCGGTGCACGGCTTCGTCCGCCCCGGCTACGGCTACCCGCAGAGCGACGGTTGCGTGGAACTCCCGATCGGCAACGCCGCGCAGGTCTACCCGCTCGATCCCTACGGGACGCTCGTCACCGTGACCACGGGCTACTTCTCGACCGAACTCGGTGCGGCCCAGCCGAGGGTCCTCCCGCCGCCGCCGCCCGCGCCGACCAATGCGTCGGCGCCGACGACGACCTCGACGAGCACCACCACCACCACGACCACGACGCCACCCCGCCACCAAAAGCCGAGGCGGCACCCGGTGGCGACGACCACGACCGCCACCAGCACCACCACGACCACCGCGGCCTCACCGAGCGGCGCGTCCTAGGCTCGCTCCGCTCGCGGCCATCCGCGCCGAGCCGGCGGGACTCCCGCGCCGCGCTCAGGGGGCCGGGGGGACCTCGCAGCTCTGGGCGCCGCAGACCTCGCCGGCCGACTCGACCTCCGCGGCCCCTTCTCGCCAAGCAGTCTCGAGGGCGGCGAGGAAGGTCTCAGGGCTCTGCGCGCCCGACACCCCGTAGCGGCCGTCAAGGACGAAGAACGGGACGCCGTTGATTCCGAGGTCCCTCGCTGCCTGCTCGTCGGCGCGCACCTCGGCGCAGTAGCGCTCGCCGGAGAGCATCTCGTCGCTCTTCTCGGCGCTCAGCCCCACCTCGGCGCCGAGGCGAACGAGCGTCGCCCGCTCACCGATCGGCTCGCCGTCGGCGAAGTAGGCGCGCATCAGACGCTCCTTCAGCGCTCCCTGCACGCCGACCTCGCCGGCGAGGTGCAATAAACGGTGGGCGTCGAAGGTGTTGCCGCGCCGCGTCTGGTCGAAGTGGAACTCGAGGCCCTCCTCGGCGGCGACCTCGGCGAGTCGCTGCTGGGACGCCACCGCCTGCTCGCGGGACATTCCGTACTTGTTGGCGAGGTGGGTCGCCGAGTCGACGCCCGAGGATCGCGGGGCGTTCGGATCGAGCTCGAACGAACGGAACCGGACCTCGACCTCCGCCGCGTGCTCGAAGCGGGCGAGCGCCGCCTCGAAGCGCGCCTTTCCGATGGCGCACCAGGGACAGACCACGTCGGAGAAGATCTCGACCTTCATGGATCATGAAACGGCGCGCCGCGCTCGGCTATTCCGAGCGCGGCGACCGGGCGCTGCCAGCCGACGACCGAGCCGCTCCTCCAGCGGCCGGCCTGGACCTCGCAGAATCCTGGGCGGAGGACACCGACGATGCGGAAGTGCTCACCTGCTAGGGGCGACGCGCGGTCGGACCCACGACCCGGGACGAGGCCGGCGCGACCGAACGGGCCGGCGGGCGGCAGCGCTCGTAGGCGGGCGCTTCGGCACCTATGTCGGTGTCCTCAACCTCTTCGTCGCGACCGCGGGCATCGCCGTCGGGCAGGCGGGCGCGACGACGATCGCGGCGCAGCGGACAGTGCTCAGCAGCACCTCAGCGCCGAACGGGGTCGCCTTCGACGCAGCCGGTGACCTCTTCGTCGCGAGCGGCGGCGTCAACGCGATGGCCGTCGACTCCGTGGCGTCGGGGACGATCTTCGGTCAGCCCGTCACCGCCGGCGTCCCGGTCGGCCTCGACACGACGTCGGCCGCCTCCGGCGTCTGCAACCCGAACGCGGTCGCCTTCGACGGGGCGGGCGACCTCTTCCTCGTCAATGGCTGCGGCCGGCCGGTCTCGGTCCTCGCGAAGGCGTCCGGGACGGTCTTCGGACAGGCCGTCGTCGCCAACACGCTGACGGCGCGGCGGGGCCTCACCGGCGTCGGTCTCGTCTTTGACGCCGCGGGCGACCTGTTCCTCTCCGGCGGAGCCTCCGATTCCATTTCGGTCCTCCCGAAGACCGGGCCGACGACGATCTTCGGACAGCCCTTCCCGACGGCGAACTCGCCTGCGGTGCTCGCAGCGGCCTCCCGACTGAACCGGCCGACGGGCCTCGCCGTCGGCACCCGGCTCGCCGCGACCCGCTGCCCGAGCCACGAGGTCTGCGTCGCGACCGTCCCCGAGGGCCTGCGCGGGACCGCCGCCGCCCGGCTCACCACCACCTCCGGCCCCTCCAAAGGGACGGCCTTCCCCGGCAGCTAGCGCCGCGCCACCGCGGAGCCGTACGCCAGAAAACCCGCTCCTCCGCGGCCCGTCGGGCGGTCAGCGACCGCGCAGCCGATCGATCTGCCGGCGGTCCCGTTTGGTCGGCCGCCCCGCCGCCGGGTCGCGCAGGCCGACGCCGGCCCGGTCCTCCCTCGACGGCGGTGGCGGGCTGCGGTCGAGCATGCACGAGGCCGCCAACGCTGCACCGACGCGCTTGTCGATCACCTCGAGGACCTCGAGGACGCGTGTCCGCTCGCCGGCGCGGGCGATCACCTCGTCGCCGCGACGGACGGCGGTCGACGGCTTCGCGTTCGCCCCGTTGACCTTCACGTGACCGGCCCGGCACAGCTCGCTCGCCGCGGAGCGCGTCGGCGCGACGCGCACCGCCCACAGCCACTTGTCGACCCTCGTCACTTCCACGCGGCCAGCGTGTCACGGCTCTCCCGCGGGCGACGGGAGGTCCCTCGCCCCGATCGGACGCCGCGGCCCCCCGGCGGTGCGAGAGAGTGGGTGACCATGTCGTCCCTACGCGAGCTGAGCGCCGCCGACGGCGACGATGCCCTCGAGGGCTTCCTCGGGTGGACCGAGCGCCAGGGCCTCACGCTCTATCCGGCGCAGGAGGACGCGCTCGTCGAGGTGTTTGCCGGCTCGCACGTGATCGTCAGCACCCCGACCGGCTCGGGCAAGAGCCTGATCGCGCTCGGAGCGCACGTCGCCGCGCTCTCCGAGCACAAGCGCTCCTTCTACACCGCGCCGGTGAAGGCGCTCGTCTCGGAGAAGTTCTTCGCACTCTGCGGCGACCTCGGCGCGGAGAACGTCGGGATGCTGACCGGCGACGCGTCGATCAACGCGCGCGCCCCGGTGGTCTGCGCGACGGCCGAGATCCTCGCCAACATGGCGCTCCGCAGCGGTGCGACGACCGAGGTCGACCAGGTCGTGATGGACGAGTTCCACTTCTACGGTGATCCGGACCGCGGCTGGGCCTGGCAGGTCCCGCTCCTCGAGTTCACCGGCGCGCAGTTCATCCTGATGTCGGCGACGCTCGGCAACACGACCGCCATCGAACAGGGGCTGCGGCGCCGGACGGGGCGCGCGGTCGCGGTCGTGCGCTCCGCGACGCGCCCGGTTCCGCTCGTCTTTCAGTACCGCGCCACCCCCCTGCTCGAGACGATCGAGTCGCTGCTCGCGGCGGACCAGGCACCGCTCTACGTCGTCCACTTCACCCAGGCCCAGGTGCTCGAGCGCGCACAGGCGCTCACCTCCGCGCAGCTCACGACGAGGCCCGAGCGCGACGCTGTCTCCGCCGCGCTCGAGGAGTTCCGCTTCGCCCCGGGGTTCGGCCGCACGCTCTCGCGCCTCCTCCACCACGGCATCGGCGTCCACCACGGGGGGATGCTCCCGAAGTACCGGCGCCTCGTCGAGCGGCTCACCAAGGCGGGGCTGCTGCGCGTCGTCGTCGGCACCGACACCCTCGGAGTGGGGGTCAACCTGCCGCTCCGCACGGTCGTGCTCTCGGGCCTCGCGAAGTACGACGGGACGACCTCCCGCCTCCTCAACGCCCGCGAGTTCCACCAGATCGCGGGGCGGGCGGGACGCGCCGGCTACGACGCCTCGGGGCTCGTCGTCGTGCAGGCCCCAGAGCACGTGATCGAGAACGAGCAGGCGCAGAAGAAGGTCGCGGGCGACGCCCGCCGGACGCGCAAGCTCGTCAAGCAGAAGCCGCCGCGGGGCTACGTCCCCTGGGACGAGGCCGTGTTCAACAAGCTCGTCGCCGCCTCGCCGGAGCCCCTCGTCTCGCAGCTGCGGGTCAACCACTCGACGCTGCTCAACGTGCTCGACCGCCCGGGCGACGGCTGCGCGGCGCTCGCCCAGCTGTTGTGGGACAACGACGAGCCGCGGTCGGTCCGCCGGCGCCTCGTCCGCCAGGCGATCGCGATCTACCGCTCGCTGATCGCCTCGGGCACCCTCGAGCGCCTCGACGAGCCCGACGAGAAGGGGCGCACGATCCGCGTGCTGCGGGACCTGCAGGTCGACTTCGCCCTCGACAGTCCGCTCAGCCCCTTCGTCCTCGAGGCCGTCCCGCGACTCGACGCTTCCTCGCCGGCCTGGGCGCTCGACGTCGTGAGCGTGATCGAGTCGACCCTCGAGAACCCGACCCGCGTCCTCGTCGCGCAGCTCGACCGGCTGAAGACCGAAGCGATGACGACGATGAAGGCGGCCGGCGTCGAGTACGAGGAGCGCATCGAGGCGCTGGAGCAGATCGAGTACCCGAAGCCCCTTCGCGACTGGACCTACGACCTGTTCAACTCGTACCGGGTCGCCCATCCCTGGGCGGCGGACTTCACCATCCGCCCGAAGTCGGTGGTGCGCGACCTGTTCGAGCGGGCGATGACCTTCTCGGAGTACGTCGCCCACTACGGCCTCACCCGCTCCGAGGGCGTCGTCCTCCGCTACCTCTCCGACGTCTACCGGAGCCTCGTGCGCACCGTCCCGGAGGACCTGAAGACCGAGGAGCTCCTCGACCTCACCGAATGGCTGGGTGAGCTCGTCCGCCAGGTGGACTCCAGCCTGATCGACGAGTGGAGGCATCTCGCGGCGGCAGCGGAGGCCGGGACCCTCGATGACGCCGTGCAGGAGATCGGCCTCGAGCTGCACAGCGGCGAGGCACCGCCTCCACCGGTGACGGCGAACGCGCGGGCCTTCCGGGTGATGGTCCGCAACGCCGCCTTCCGCCGGGTCGAGCTCGCCGCACGGCGCGACGCGGCCGGGCTCGCCGAAGCCGAGGAGCCCGCAGGCCTGGACCTCGCCGCCTGGTCCGCCGCGCTCGAGGGCTACTCCGCCCTGCACGGGGCGATCGGGACCGGCGCCGGGGCGCGCGCTGGTGCGTGGTTCACCCTCGTCGAGGGCCCCGCGAGCTGGCACGTGCGGCAGGTGCTCGATGACCCGGAGGGTGACCACGACTTCGCCATCGTCGCCGAGGTCAGCCTCGCCGCCTCCGACGCGGCGGGCTCGCCCGCCTGGCGGACGCTGCGCGTCGAGCAGGGATGAGGCCGGTCGGACTTCCTCACACCTGCCCGAGCAGGAGCGGGCCGCTGCTCGCGACGCCGCCGCGGCGCGAGCCTGCGGGCGCACGGGGCGAACTCACGGCACGACGATGACCGGCCAGCGTGCGTGCCGCTGCAGACGGCCGGCAAGCGAGCCGGGAAGGCGCAGGCGCGACCTGCGGGCTCCGAGCACGACCGCATCGGCGCGCAGCGAGTCGGCGAGCGCAGCGACCTCGGCGCCGCTGCTGCTCTCGAGCGCGACTGTCCTCACGCGGAGGCCCTCGTTGGCCGCGCCCTCGAGCAACCTGGCGGGGAGATCGGGGTCCGAGGGTCGATCGATGGCGGGGACGGCGGTCAACGCGAGAGAGGCGCAGGCGGTCCACGTCCAACAAGGCTGTGGCTGCACGTGCGAGACGACGAGGGTCGCACCGATCCGACGAGCGAGGCCCGCCGCGTAGGTCGTCGCACGCTCGGTGGAGGCCGAGTCCTCGATCGCCACGACGACGACGATCGCCTCGTCGCCCACCCAGCTGAGTGGCTCCGGCGACCGCTTCGACTTTGCTCTGAGCACGTGCGGGGCCTAGTGATGGAGGAGCGGGAGCCCATGGTGCCGGCTCGTCCGATGGTGCTCGAGCCGCCCGTGCCGTTCGGCCGGACAGCCCTGCGGGTGCGCCAGCCCGCCCACGGTCATCGCGTAGTGCTCACAACGCGGGCAGCGTTCGAAGCGCTCGCCGAAGACCGCCGCGATCAGCCCGGCGACGCCGGTCACCGCGGTCGCGACCCAGAGCACCCCGCCGACGACGACTGCGATCAGGAACAGCGAGAGTTCCGTGGCCCCCTCCTCTTTCGAACCTCTACCGTACATGTACGATACACCTCTTCTGTACGCGTACGTGCGCGGTATCGTGGAGAAATGCCAGCACGGGGGTCGGCGCACTCCTCGACCTCCCCGCTGCAGACGCGGCGGGCGCCTCGGGGGACGATCTCGAGGGAGCGCGTGGTCGACGCGGCGACGCTCATCGTCGCGGACGAGGGCTACGACGCCCTCACCATCCGCTCCCTCGCCGCTCGCCTCGGCGTCGCCCCGATGTCCCTCTACCACCACGTGCGGGACAAGGACGACCTTCTCGACGAGGTCGTCGATCGGCTCCTCGAGCGCTTCTGGCGCCCCGACGCCGACGAGAGCGACTGGACCGGATGGCTCGCCGAGGCCGCAGCGCGCCTGCGCGCCTTTCTCGTGGGCCAGCCCGCCGCGATGCACGTCTACCTCCGCCACCCGGTGGCCTCTCCGGCGGCGCTCACCCGCATGGCTTCGATGCTCGCGGTGCTGCAGCGCGGCGGCTTCGACGAGCACGCCGCGCTCCGCGCCTACGCCGCGGTCCAGACCTACACGATCGGCTTCGCGGCGCTCGAGGCCTCACGCGAGCGCTCTCGATCGACGAGCGAGGCGGACGACCCGATGCGCGCGCAGCTCGCCGCCTTCACCTCACCACAGCAGTTCGCCGACGGCCTCCGCTTCCTCCTCGACGGCATCGAGCGCAACGCGAACCGCCCCTCGCCCTGAGCGCGCGCGGCGCGTGCGGAGCGCTAACGGGGCGCGGGCGCCGGGCGCCGTCGGAGCACCCAGCGCCGCAGCCCGAGGCCGCTGACGACGACCAGCGCGGCGACGCCGCACCAGAGGCTCACCACCGAGAAGCGCCGCAGGAAGGCGATCCCCGCCGCCTTCGCATAGGTGTCGCTCGACGCCGCGTACATGCCGATCGGAAAGACGATGCTCCACAGCGACGCCTCGTAGTCGATCGGCCACCGTGTGATCGCGTGGCGCCAGAGGCCGAGGCCGAGGAGGAACGGGATCAGCCACGTGCCGACCGCCCAGAGCACGAAGCAGAGGCCGTCGATCAGCGACGCCGTCGTGCGCACGACCGGGATGTCAGAGGAAAGCTCGAGGATGCGGCCACCGGCGAGCACGCTGATCGCGCCGGCACCCATCGTGATCCACAGCGAGGGCGAGATCGACGAGGGTGTCGGTGGGGCGCGCAGCAGGCCGAGCACGATCACCCCCGTGACGAGGAGGTAGAGGGCGAGGCCGATCCCCCAGAGCGAGACCGCGACGTCGGCGAGGACCCCGCCGGCGGAGGGCTCGGCGACGGCCAGCGTGGCCCCGACGACCGCCACCGACTGCGTGGCCACCACCCACAAGAGCCAACCGGCGTCGACATGGCGGGCCGCGGTCGCGGCGCGCGGCGTGAGCAGCACGGTGAGGGGGATCGCGTAGGTGAGCACGAGCCAGACGGCTCCCCCGAACGCCGCGAGGGCGAGCGCCGAGCGGGGGTGGCCGGCCTCCAGCAGCCGAACGGCGAGCACGTTGGTGCCGGCCACGAGGGTGAAGAAGCCGAAGGCGCTCGTCGGATCCCGGAGATCGCCGAGCACCGTTGCCGGCCAGCAGGCGACGCGGGCCGTCGTCGCGACGAGCAGCGCTCCGAAGCTCGTCGCTGCGACCGCGAGCAGCGCCCGCGAGAGCCACGCCGGGCCGAGGAGGTGGGTGTCGATCGACAGGATGCCGGTCGCCATCACCGCGGCGAAGGAGCCGGGGTGCAGCCGTCGCAACGCGCCGGACGGCGCGCTCACCCCGGGCGCCCCGGAGGTGCTCCCCGGGGCGGGCGTCAGCAACTGACGAAGTTCCGCTCGACCTGTCGCATTGCGATGTGCACGGTATTCGATCCCTGCCTCGGGAGGGTGGCCGGCGCGGACGGACTCATGAACGACGCCGTATCTGGGTATCTATATGTCCGCACCTCTGAAGGAGGAAAGGGATGACCCAGCTACTTACTCTGACAGCAGGCACCGAGGTCGACTGCGTGGACGGGAGCTGCGGCCAGGTCGACCGGGCACTGGTAGATCCCGCGAGGAGGGTCCTCCGGCACCTCGCCGTGGAGGGCCCCGGCGAGGAGACCGGCCGCCTCGTCCCCTTCGACCGCGTCGAGTCCGTCGCCGCGCACATCAAGCTCGACTGCTCCCGCGCCGAGTACGAGGCGTTCGAGAGCGCGGCGGTGGCCCACCAGGTCCCGAACCTCTCCGGGGCGGCGCTCGGAGGCTCCATCGCGCGCACCGTGCTCGATCACACCGTTCCTGCAGGAGAGGTCGAGGTCCGAGACGGCGAGGACGTGCGCGCCGACAACGGTCGCCTGGGGCGCCTCCGGGGGATCGTGGTCGACGGGGACGACGGGCGCATCCAACGCATTCTCGTGACGGTCGGCCACCTGTTCAACAAGCGCGAGGTCTCGCTGCCGGCGTCGATGGTCGCGAACTTCGACGACGAGAGGGTCCGGCTCGCCGGCTCGAAGAGTCAGCTGATGAAGAGGATCCCGGTGTAACGGGGGGTGCCGATGCTCAGGCCTGCAACGCCCCGACTGCGTGCTCGGTGAAGTCCGCGAGCTCGTCGAGCACCTCACAGACCAACTCGGGCATGTGGCGCAGCTCGGCCAGCAGGACGCTCGTCCCCACCTCAGCGAACGCACGCTTCACCCGGTCGAGGCGGGTCGCGACGGCTTGCACCATGGCGAGCACCTCGGCGTCGACGTCGAGCTCCTCCTCGAGGGAGCAGCGGTCGGTGCCCGGGCCAACGACCGGGCTGCCGACACCCTGCTCGACGAACCACAGGTAGTCGTCGGGGCGAACATCGGTCTGCCTCGCGGGCCTCGGCGTGGGGGGTGCGGCTGTCTCAGTTCTCATGACTACTCAACGCCCGAGACCGGGAAAACTCGCGCTGAGATCCCAAAGATATTTTCCGCGACAAATCGCTCAATTCCCCGCGACCGCCCGTCGTTAGCGCGCGGAGAGACCGCGCAGCGTGCCCGGTCGGAACGAGCTGAGGAGCCCGATGAGGACTCAGGTGAGACGACCGGCCGAGGCGCCCACCGAGAACTTCATCGCCCTGTACGAGACCCACCACGACGACATCGAGCGCCTCTGCCGCGCGCTCCTCCCCGGCCGCGCCGACGCCGAGGACGCCACCGAGGAGACCTTCGCGAAGGCGTGGCAGGCGCACCTGAACGGGCAACCCGGGGCGGACAGCTACCCCTGGCTACGGGTCGTCGCCCGCAACCACTGCATCGACGTCCTGCGCCGATCCCGCCGCTCTCGTCCAGTCGATGCGCCAACGCTCGACGCGATGAGCACGCCGGTGGAGGGCTGCGATCGATCCATCCTGGCCGGCGTGGACGGGGACCTCGCCCGCGAGTGCGTCCGGAGGGTCGCCCCGTCGCACCGCTCGATCCTGCTGCTGCGCGAGGGCCTCGAGCTCTCCTACCAGGACATCGCCGACCGGGAGGCGATCCCGCTCTCCTCGGTCGAGTCCCGCCTCTACCGGGCGCGCCGCGCGCTGCGTCGTGAGTACCTCGCCCTCGTCGGCCCCGACGGCGTGCTGGCCGGGATCTGGGTGCGGCTGCACGTGAGGTGGTCGGACCTCTACCCTGCGGCATCGCAGACGGTCTCGTGCCTCGCCGAACACAGCGCGCCGGCCGCGGTCCCCGCGTGCGTCGGGCCGGCCTGTGCGATGGGCACGGTCGCCGTTTCGGCCGTCGCAGCGATCGCCGCCTTCGTCCCGGCCCATGTCCTCGGCCACCATCCAGCTCCGGCGACGACACCGGCGCCCGCTGCCGCGCTTGCCGCTCCACGCGTCGGCGCACCGGCCCCGGTGCGCGTGGCAGGCGGCCCCTCCGGTGCGAGGGTGCCGACCGGGCGCCCCGGCACCACCTCGCCACACGCGACACGGCACCTGCGTCCTCACCACGCCTCCCCGACCGTGCCCGCCTCCGCATCCCCGAACACCTCCGCTGGTACCGCTGCGACCTCCCCGACCGTGCTCGCCTCCGCATCCCCGAACACCTCCGCTGGTCCCGCTGCGACCTCTCCGCCCGTGCTCGCGAGCGCGACCCCGTCGGCCGCCGCGTCACCGGGGCCCTCGCCCTCATCGGGGGTGACGACCGCGGCCGTCACCGCGTCGCGCATCCCCTCCACGGCTCCGAGTGGTCAGAACACGAGCGGCGGCGCGAACGCAACGACTTCGCCCGCCGCGATGACCGGTGGAAAGCCATCCGCTGCGCCGAGCGCCACCAGCCAATCGGACGGCTCCGAGGGTGGTGAAGGCCACGGGGCGGCCGGCCCGACGTCGGCGCGCGGCGACGGCAACCAGAGTGCCGCCGCTTCCGCCGCCCATACGAACAACGGCAACAGCAACGCCAACGGCAAAACCGACAGCCTCGGCGCGACCAGCGGGAGCGGCAGAGCCAGCGGTAACGGGGACTGGAATAGCTCTTGGACGTCGCAAGACGCCCATTCGGCCACACCTGCGAAGACGCCGCGCTCGGGCGACCGGGGTTCGGCCGACCGGTCATCGACTTCCACCTATGGCTCGAGCGCACCGGCGAGCGCCGCGTCGACGAGCAACGCACAACCAGGGCCTCCGTCGGTGGCGGCCAACACCGCGAGCACCGTGAACTTTGCGGCGAGCACCACGTCGAGCACGGGGGCTGCCGGCTCGGGGCCCGCGGGGAGCGACGCGAGCGGCTCCGGCACCGGCCAGGCCACCACGCCCCCGCAGAGCGTCAGCTCTCCGCAGAGTGCGAGCTCATCGGCTGGCGGCTGGACGGACAGCGCTTCGTCGAACGCCCCGTCGTCGAACAGCACCGCTTGGGGGGGCACCCCGAGCGGGGCCTACCCGGGCGGCTCCTCGGCTGCCCAGAACTCCGACAGTCAGAACGGCAATTGGGGCGGCCAGTTCGGCAACTGGGGCAACCAGAACGGCGGCAGCGCCGACGGTGGCAACCACGGGCACGATGGCCACGACAACGGTGACCAGCAGCGATAGAGCGCCCGCGCCGGCGTCGTCAGACGCCACCGGCCGTGAGCCGTCAAGAGGCTCCTCGGCGGGCCGGAGCTGCCCGTTCGGGGCTACCTGGTCACGGCGGTCCGATTGTCGACAAGGACCTCGAAGGCGGAGTCGTCGGGGATGAGGTCCCAGCGAACCATCCACTCATAGGTCCGATCGAACTCCGTCGGGTCATAGGGCGCCGGGTCGAGGTAGCGCAGGCGGTTGCGCTTGAAGTCGGAGGGCACCAGCTCGACGATGTCCTTCGGGACGTCCGCGATCATGTGGTGGACATACGGGTAGGGGTCGCTCCGGAGGAGCGCCGCGGCGCGCGAGACCGCCCGATTGATGGCGTCGAAGGTCTCCGGCTCGAGGTCGGGGCTGCCGATCTCGAGGCCGACGTAGTGCGCCTCAGCGAGGATCTTGTAGCCGAGCTTCTCCGAGACGGTGATCCACGGCTCCATGATCGCGATCGCGTCGACGACCCCGTCGCGCAGCGCCTGGAATCGCCCCCCGCCCTGGATGTGGACGACCCTGATCTCCTCGGGTCGGAGGAATCCTTCGAGGGTCTGGATCGCGACGTAGTGCGAGCCGTGGTGGAAGTTCACGCCGACGGGCACGTTCGCGAGGTCCTGGGGGATGTTGGCAGGTGAGTCGGGGCGCACGACGATCGCCTGGCTCGCAGCGGCGGAGCGCTTCGAGATGACCTGACCACCCCGCCCGGTGTCGTGGGCGCGGCGGACCTGACCCCATTCGCAGGCCCGGTAGAGGCTCGTCTCGCCCTCCTCGAAGGGCGAGCGGAAGCCGAACGAACTCACGAGCCGGTGGTCGGTGATGAGCTCGAACCCCCGGGAGGGCGGGAGGGCGCCATCGCGTTTCACGAACTCGACCTCGATGCCTTCCTCGGCGAAGAAGCCCTCGTCTCGCGCCGCGTAGTACGGCAACGAGAAGACCGTGCTGCTGACCTCGCTCACGACTTTTCTCAGCGTCATTCCAATGGACCCCCTCGCGTCGCTCAAGGCTACCGACGTTCAGGTTCCGGGTTCCCGGGAAGCCTCGCCGGGGAACGACCGCCGTCGCTGTCTCCCGCGGCGCCGAGCTTCGCCGAGCGCGCGTCGTGCAGGGCATTGGCGCACGATGACCGTCGGACGGGCATCAAGCCCGGTGCTGCTCCGGGCGCACCCGCCGGACCGGTGGATCCGCCGTGCGGGTCTCGATGGCGGCGGAGCTCCGGCACGGTTCCGCCCCACGGGGTGCTCGCAGGCTCCTCCGTCGTCTGAATGTCCAGGGGAATGCGATAATCACCTCAGTCTCCCGAGACATGGCGGTGATGAGAGTGGTTCGCTGGTTCGGCGTGGGTCACTCTGGGGTCGAAAACGCCAGATCGGCCGGGAACGAAGCCGCCGATCGAGCGCTCGTCGCCGATGATCCGAAGCTACTGGTCGTCTTCGCGGCCGACCGCTACGACCCGACGGAACTGCTCGCCGGCATCCGCGAGCGAGCCGCGGGCGTGCCGCTCATCGGTTGCACCACGGCCGGAGAGTTCTCCCGGGCCGGTCCCGGGGACAACAGTGTCGTGATCATGGCGCTCGGCGGTGACGGTCTCTCCATCGCCACGGCTGCCGGCACCGAAGCCACGCTGCGGCAATCCTCAGAGGTCGTCGCCCGTGCCGCCGAAGCCGTCGCGGACCGGCCACATCGGGTCCTATTCCTCCTCACCGACGGCCTCGCCGGCGATCAACAAGAGGTCGTGCGCGGCGC
This sequence comes from Acidimicrobiales bacterium, assembly GCA_035533595.1. NCBI lineage: Bacteria > Bacillati > Actinomycetota > Acidimicrobiia > Acidimicrobiales > Acidimicrobiales bacterium. The sequence continues at coordinate 15,258 of DATLTN010000005.1, read as the reverse complement.
CTACGGCATCGTCGGCGCGGCGATGCCGCTCGTCGGTGGCTGCGCAGGGGATGACCTGCATATGCACCAGACGAAGCAATTCTTCGGCGACACGGTCCTCACGAACGCCGTCGTCGGCGCGGCCATCGGCTCGGACGGGCCGATCGGCATCGGAGTCCATCACGGGTGGCGCCGCGTCGGTGAACCGATGGTGGTCACGGCGAGCGGGACGAACACGGTGCTCGCGCTCGACGACGAGCCGGCGCTCGACGTCTACCTGCGCGGCCTCAATGCACCGCCGGAGGCGGCCAAGGACTCCGAGGCGTTCACCCATTTCGCGCTGACGCACCCCCTCGGGCTGCAACGCCGAAGCGGCGAGGAAGTGCGATTCGTCTCCGGCGCCAACTTCGAGACCCGCAGCCTGACGTTCGTCGCCAACGTCCCCCAGGGCGGCCTGACGTGGTTCATGGAGGGAGACGCCGACTCGGTGCTCTCGGCCACCGATGCCGCCTGTGCCGACGCGCTCGCACAGCTCGGTGGCGAGCCCCCGCGGGGGATCGTCGCCTTTGACTGCATCGCGCGGCGGGGTGTCCTCGGCGAGGGGATCGACGACGAGGTCGCCCGCATCGGGGCGCGAACGGGCGATGCGGCAATCGCCGGTTTCTACACCTACGGCGAGATCGCCCGGACAGTGGGAACTCGGGGATTTCACAACCAGACACTCGTCGTCCTCGCGCTGGCCTAAGGGCATGGAAACTCCGTCACAGTGGTCGGCACAACAGCTCGCGGAGTTCTTGGTCGCGGTGTCAGCGTTCGCCGACGAGACGAGAGCGGTCCAGGGCGGCATCGAGTTCATCACGGAGGCCTTCGAGGCCGAGGTGGGCGCCCTGATCGACCGCGGCCGGGTGCTCGCGGCGCGCGGGTTCCCGGCCGACCGCACGCCCAACGAGATGCTCGTCGAGTCGGCGCGGGGCGACCGCGACACCGTCGAGATACCAGGGGTGGGGCATTGCGCGGTGCTCTGCGTCCCGATCAATTTCTCGAGAGGCTCGGGGGACCTGCTGGTCGGGCGTTCCGGATCGCCCTTCAGCCGCGAGGAGTCGAGCCTGCTGCGGGCGATGGCGCGGGTGTTGTCGCTCACCCTGCACAACCTGCGCGTCGTCGCCTCGCTGCGAGCGCGCCAGGAGCTGCTCGAACGGCTCGTCGCCATTCAGCGGTCGATCTCGACCCGCGAGCCGGTCACGGGGATCCTCGACGCGATCACCGAGAGCACCTCCGCGTTGCTCGGCGGGGAACTGGTGACGATCCACTTCCGCGAGACCGACGATCCGGGAACGTTGACCGCGGTCTCCACCTATGGGGTTCCGGAGTCGCGAGGCGAGTCGCTGGCGCAGAGGATCGTGGGCGAGGGAGCCGTCGGGCGCGCCGTTGCCGAGAACAGCTTGGTGGTGATCGAGGACTACCAGAGCAATCCGGACGCGGTCCACGAGTCCCTCGCTTTTGGCGTCCAGGCCGCGATGGCGGCGCCGGTGCACGATCACGGCGAGACGGTGGGCGGCATGACGACCTCGTCGCTCGCGGCCGGCCGGCAGTACTCGATGACCGAGCGCGAGCTCCTGCTCTCCTTCGCGGAGCTCGCGAGCCTCGCACTCACGGACGCGAGGACGGTCGACGCGCTCCACTGGGCCGTCGATGATGCCCTCCACCGGGCGCTGCACGATCCGCTCACCGGCCTCGCCAACCGCACGCGCCTCCTCGACCGTCTGGATAACGCCTTCGAGCTCCGCCAGCACGACGAATACGAAGTCTCGGTCCTCTACGTGGATCTCGACGACTTCAAGACGATCAATGACCAATTCGGGCACTCGACGGGCGACCGCGTCCTTGTCGCCGCAGCCGAACAGCTCCTTGCCTCGGTCGGCGAGCACGACACGGTCGCGCGGATCGGCGGTGACGAATTCGCCGTCCTCATCGAGAGCCTCGGGGACCCTGCGGTCGCAAACCGCACCGCAGAACGGATCCTCAACCTGATCAGCGCGCGCAGCGGCATCGGCTCGACCGGTGTGTCGGCCAACGCGAGCATCGGCATCGCTTTCTCGAGCGCCGAGACGCGCTCTCCCGAAGAGGTGCTCCGCAATGCGGACATCGCGATGTACCAGGCCAAGGGGGCCGGCAAGGGCCGTGCGGTCACCTTCGAGGCGGCGATGTATGAGGACCTCCTCGGGCGGATCGAGCTCGAGGCGGATCTCCGTCGGGCAGTCGAGAACGACGAGCTCGAGATCTATTTCCAGCCGATCGTCTCGCTCGAGGACCAGCGCATCGTGGGCGCCGAGACCCTCGCGCGCTGGCAGCACCCGACCCGCGGTTGGGTCACCCCGCTGACGTTCATCCCGCTCGCGGAGACGACCGGGCTGATCCTCCCACTGGGCAGCCAGATCCTGCAGAAGGCCTGCATCTGGTTCGGCAATTGGCAAGCGGCACACCCACAGGCCCCGCGCCTCGGGTTGAGCGTCAACGTCTCGGCATGGCAGATCCAGCGCCCCGAGTTCGCCGACGAGGTCGTGAAGGCGATCGCCGGCACCGGTGTGGCGCCCAGCACCCTGATCCTCGAGATCACCGAAAGCGTGCTCATGCAGGACGTCGACTCGACCCTGACTCGACTTCACGAGCTCAACGGCATGGGACTGCGCCTTGCCATCGACGACTTCGGAACGGGCTTCTCGGCTTTGAGCTACCTGCGACGCTTCCCGGTGGACTTCTTGAAGATCGACCAATCCTTCGTCGCTGCACTCCGCTCGGGTGAGCAGACGATCAGGCAGCTCACCGAGGCGATCCTCGTGCTGGGCTCGTCTCTCGGGATCGAGTGCATCGCCGAGGGCGTGGAAGACGCCGCCGAGCTCAACGCCCTACGCGATCTCGGGTGCAGATGGGGGCAGGGCTGGTATCTCGGCGCCCCTATGCCGCCCGACGAGTTCGGCGAGTACCTCGCCAGCTATCCCCTGGGCGCGATGCCCGATCCGGTGCCCCGGCGCGCGACCCGGGGCCTGCAGGACCAGCAAGGCAGAGCCTGAACGAAGCCTCGAGAAGACCTGCGGCCGTGTACCCCGAGGGACTGGTCGACCCACCCACCCGTGGGTACCGCTGCAGAGCCTGAAACTGTCGTCTCGCTACTCACGCTCTCGGGCGCCCGCCTGGTACTCGTCGGGGCGGGTCACGTCGCCGAACAGCTCGGCTATTCAGGCAGTGTTCGCCAAACGATCGGTCCCCGTTCACCTTGTTTGCACCCTCGGCCTCAATCGCACATGACACGATGGCGCCATGAAATCGTCACGCAGGTCCGCTCATCCCCGAATCCTGAATGGCCGTCACGCGGCCGTCGCCGCCGCGGCCGGCCTCGTAGCCGTCACGGCCCTCGTCCAAGCCGCCGGCGCCTCCCCGGTCGCCCCCGAGGCGAAGCGCGCGCCCGTCTCCGGATCGGTCACCGTCTACGCCGCGCTCACTGCACAGGGCGGCCAGGGCTTTACGAGTGCTTTTGAGTCGGCCTACCCCGGCGTGACGGTGAACATGGTCACCGGCGGGACGGGCGCCCTTGCCACCCAGCTCGCCGCGCAACAGCAGAGCGGCCACGTGCGGGCCGACGTCGTGCTCTTTGCCGACCCGACGGACATGGACTCCCTCGTCTCCGAAGGGATCCTCTCCACCTGGAAGCCCTCGCTCGCGGGGCGGGCGATTCCCGCCGGATACACCGGCAAGGGCTGGGTCGGTGCCTTCACGTTCGAGATGATGATGCTGGAGCATCCCGGGATGGCCAACCCGCCGCTCGAGTGGCCGGCGCTCACCAGCTCCGCCCTCCAGGGACAGCTAGCCATCGGGAGCGCGAGTTACTCAGGGACGACCTTTGGGTGGGCGACCGAGCTGCACACGCTGTTCGGATGGAAGTACTTCCAATCCCTGAAGGCCGGCGGCGTGCGCGTCGAACAGTCAACGACAACGGTCGGCACCGACGTCGCGAGCGGCAAGGACCTCGTGGGGGTAACCCTCGACAGCGTCGCGCGCAGCATCATTGCCCAGGGCGGGAATGTCCAGATGGTCTGGCCGAACGACGGCGCGGTGCCGATCCCGGCCACGGTCGGAATCACCAAAGACAGCGGCAACACAGCGGCAGCGAAGGCGTTCGTCACCTGGCTGCTCTCGCGCAGCGGCCAGGTAGAAGCGGCCAAGCTTGGCTACGACGCCGCCTACTTCGGCGCGACCCCCGCGCACCCGATGCCCAAGCACGAGAAGCAGCTCAACATCAACTGGAGCCGGATCACCGCCGACAAGACGTCAATCCTCGACAGCTTTGCGGGAATCTTTGGTTGAGTGACTCGCTTGCTGGTCTGAGCGCGGAGCGACCGGCGCTCGGCGAACGCCAGCTCCATCGTCTGAAGCTCGGATTACTGGCCGTCGCGGCACTGATCCTCGTCGGCTATCCCCTCGCGGACCTCCTCCGCTCTGCCCTGTCTGGCCCCGGAGGGGGGATTGGCGCCTGGCGCGCGATCGCCGCGCGCCCGGTGGTGACCGCCCTCACCCACACCGTCGTCGTCTCGGCACTCGCGACGATGCTCGCCGGCGCCCTCGGGGTGACGATGGCGCTCCTCGTTGCGCGCAGTGACCTGCCGCTCCGAAGGTGGTTCGGCGGCGCATGGGTCGCGCCTCTCATCGTGCCTGCCTACGTGACCGGAGTCGCGTGGCTCGACGCGTATAGCCGGGCCGGCCTCTCAGACGATCTCGCCCACGTCGCAGTCAACTGGCTGAGCGGACCGGGTGGTGTCGTGCTTCTCCTCGCCCTGCAGGGAGCACCGCTCATCTATCTGCTTGTTTTCGCGGCGCTCCGTTCAGCACGTATCGGGGCGTTCGAGGAAGCGGCCCGCAGCGCTGGCCGCTCACCTATCGGGATCCTCCTCGACATCACCCTGCCGCTCGCGAAGAGCGCGATCGCGGGAGGGATGCTCCTCGTCTTCGTGAGCTCAGCCGCCGACTTCGGGATACCCGCCGTGCTCGCGATCCCGGCCGGCTTCACCACCGTGACGACCGTTATCTACTCCGACCTCAGCTTTGCGGGGGGAGCGAATGCGATCTCCTCGGCGGGCGCGCTCTCGGCCCTCCTCGGCGTGGTCGCGATCGCACTCCTCATCGCGACGAGTCGTGCGAACCGCGGCCGGGCCGGCGCGGGGCCGACCTCCGGCCACGGGGCCACCTCCCGGCCGCTCCTTGCGCTCGGGCGCTTCCGGTTGGTTGCCGCGGCGGGCTGCGCCGCATTCGTCGTCGTCACGACCGCCATCCCGCTCGGGGCGCTGTTCATCACCTCGGTCAGCCCGGGCTTTCGGCTCGTCTTCGCGCCCGTGCGATGGGTCGGCAGCTCCTACGCCTCGGCGCTTTCTGGACAGAATCTTGCTGCCCTCGGCCGCTCCGCGCTGCTGGCGGGGAGCGCCGCCGTCATCGTCGCGCTCGGCGGAGCCTTCGTAGCACTGCTCTTACGGCGGGAGTCACGCCTCGCGAGCGCAGCGGCGCTGCTGCTGTCGCTGCCGTTCGCGTTGCCCGGCTCCGTTGTCGCTATCGCCGTGCTGATCGCGTGGCAGCGCTGGCTGTACGGGTCGTTGTTGATCATCCTCCTCGCCTATGTGGCACGCTTCGCCGTGATCGGCGTACGGACCTCAACGGCGACGCTCGGCGCGCTCTCCGAAGATCTCGTGGAGGCAGCACGGGTGAGCGGTGCGTCCCAGTGGCGAGCGACTCGGGACGTCGTGATGCCCGCCCTGTGGCCGGGCATCGTGACGTCGTTCGCGATCACGTTCCTGTTCGCCGTCCACGAGCTCACGATGTCGTCCTTGCTCTACGGCCCCGCGACCAAGACCTTCGCCGTCGCGGTGCTCGATGCCGAGCAGGCCGGCGAGGTGGCGCTCACCGCCGCGCTGGCGATCGTCGTCACCGCGATCACCGTCATCGTCGCCGGTGCCGCGCTCGCTGTCCGCTCGAGTCGGCGCCTCGTCGTCGCGGACGTCGGCATCGAGATGCCGGCGTGGCAGCCGTGAGGGCCGCACCGGCTGCACCCGAACCGGCGGGCCAAGGCGTGCCGAGCGGCGGCGCTGCGATCGAACTCGCCGGGGTGTCCCTCGCCTATCGGGACCACACGGTCCTCGAGGGAGTCGATCTCGAGATCCGTCCCGGCGAGATCGTCGCCATCGTCGGACCCTCGGGAAGCGGCAAGTCGAGTCTGCTACGAACGATCGCCGGCTTCCTCGAGCCGCTCGACGGCGTGGTCCGCATCAACGGCGGGGTCGTCGCCGCGAGCGGCGTGAACATACCTCCCGAGCGTCGGCGGATCGGCTTCGTCTTCCAGCACTACGCGCTCTGGCCGCACATGACGGTCCGGGAGAACGTCGCCTATCCGTGGAAGACCCGCGGAGTCCGCACCGAGGAGCGCGCTCGGCGCGCGGAGCAGCTGCTCGCGCGGATGGGCCTCGACGGCTTCGGCGACCGCAGCCCGACAACGCTCTCTGGTGGTCAGCAGCAACGCGTCGCACTCGCGCGCGGGCTCGCCGGCGATCCCCGCTTATTGCTGCTCGACGAGCCCCTCTCGAGCGTCGATGCTGCGCGCCGCGACGAGCTGCAGACCCTGATCATCGATGCAGCCCGCGCGCAGCAGCTGACCACGGTGGTAACGACGCATGACCAACGGGAGGCGACGACGCTCGCCGATCGCGTGGTTGTGCTCAGTGCCGGCCGCATCGCGCAGTTCGCAACCCCCGTCGAGCTGTACCAGCACCCCGCCAACGCCTTCGTCGCGAGGTTCATGGGCGCGCTCAACGTCTTCGAAGCGACTGTGGTTGACCGAGGCAACGGGTGGTTGCGCGTCACGCTCCGAGACGGCGCCACGGAGGTGCTCGCCCATGCCGGAGCAGCGGGGTCCGAGGCTCACGACGAGACCTCCGTGGCGGGTGACCGTGTGGTCCTCGTCGCTCGGCCGGAGTCCATCCGACTCGTCGCCGCGGGTGCGGGTGACCAGGACGGCACCGTCGTGCGCTCTGCCCTCGTGGACGGACGAAGCGAGGTGCGCGTCGAGGTGGGAAGCGCTCTTCTGCACGTCTTCGAGACGGGGCTCCCGCAGCGCGAGACGGGTGAGCGTGCCGGTGTCGTGCTCGAGCACTGCCTCGTCCTTCGAGGTGAGGGCGCCCGCACTTCGGGCTGACGGCCGACGCAGCTCCTGGTGGATCCGAGCCGGCGTATTGCTCGTGTTGTTCGGGGCCTTACGCAGCGGGGGAATCGTGCGCCGCAAGGAGGGAGTTTGCCGCCCGGGCAGCGTCCAATCAGGCGAGTCAAAGATCGCTTCTAGGGGCAGGCGAAAGCTTTCGTCCCGGAGCCACTGCGTTCGACGGGCCAGGACCTCGACGACGCGCCCCACCTCACCTCAAACCTCGCAAAGCCCCGCCACCAAGTTCGGACAGCAGGGTCGTCGAGATCGTGTCGACGGTGATGAGGAGCGGCAATGGCCCCGGCAAAACATGGGGGCACACGCCGCTCCGTCAACGATCCCGGCGCCGCCCGATCACGGCGGAGCGTGCCGCAACCCGGAGATGACCCTGTCGCAGGCTGACGGCACCTGTCGCGAGAACGATCTCGGTGGCGAGCGTAGGAATCTCCTGTTCCTCATCGGAGAAGTTGGCCAGCACGTCGAAGCCTTCTCGCCGCACTGCGATCCACCGCTGTTCCTCGTCGTAGGTGACAACCACGTTGTCGAGCTGCCCCTCTTGGAGCTCCGGGTGTTCGCGACGCAGGCGCAGGAGCTCGCGGTAGCGCGACAAACACGCCAGATGACCTTCCTCGAGCAGCTCTCCCCAGTCGAGCTTGGCGTGCGCGAAGGTCGCTGGGTCCTGCGGGTCGGGCATCGTCTCAACGTCCCAGCCATGCGCCGCGAACTCCGCGATGCGACCGTCGCGCACCTCCTCCCCGAGGGCAGCATCGGGATGCGACGTGAAGAACGGCCACGGAGACGAGGCGCCCCACTCCTCGCCCATGAACAGCATCGGCACAAAGGGCGACGCGAGCAGGAGCACCATTCCCACCTCGAGCAGCGAGCGGCTCGTGAGCGCGCTGAGCCGATCCCCGCCGGCGCGGTTCCCGACCTGGTCGTGGTCCTGCAAGTAGCCGAGCAGATGACGCCCCGTGGTCGCCGGACTTACCTGTCGACCATGCACTCGGCCGCGGAATGCCGAATACGTCCCATCGTGGAAGAAGGCGTGCCGGAGCACCTTGGCCAACGCGCCGATGCTGCCGAAGTCGACGTAATACCCCTGCCGCTCGCCGGTGAGGAGGGCGTGCAGGCAGTGATGGACGTCGTCGTCCCATTGCGCGTCGAGACCCCAGCCACCGTCGGCGACCGGCGTCCAGGTGATCGGATCGTTGAGATCGGATTCCGCGATGAGCAGCAGACGCCGGCCGAGCACGTGCTCGAGGGCGCCGACGCGCTCGGAGAGCTCGGCAAGGACGTGGCGCGGTGAGGAGTCGGAGAGCGCGTGCACCGCGTCGAGACGCAGACCGTCAATGTGGAAATCGGTCAACCAGCTGCAGGCGTTGTCGAGGATGTACGCCCGCACCTCCTCAGCACCCGTCTCGTCGAGGTTGACGTGCTCGCCCCAGGTGTTCGCGCCGGACTTGAGGTACGGCCCGAACCGGGGGAGGACATTGCCGTCGCTCGAGAGGTGGTTGTAGACGACATCGAGGACCACCGCGAGCCCCCGCCGGTGACATGCGTCGACGAGGCGATGCAACCCGTCCGGTCCGCCGTAGGCCTCGTGCACTGCGTACCAGAGGGCCCCGTCGTAGCCCCAGTTCCAGGATCCGTTGAAGTCGTTGACCGGCAGCAGCTCGACGTGGGTGACGCCGAGCTCGACGAGGTGATCGAGGTGGCCGACCACGCCGTCGAAGGTTCCTTCGGCGCTGAAGGTTCCGACGTGCAGCTCATAGAAGACGGCTCCGGCGAGGTCGCGCCCGTTCCACCCCTCGTCGGACCACGGTGCCTCGTCGCGCCAGAAGCGGCTCGGGCCCTCCACGCCTTGCGGCTGCCAACGAGCGCGCGGGTCGGGGAGAACCCCCTCGCCGTCGTCGAGGAGAAAGCCATAGTCGCGCCCACCGGCGACCGAACGTGTCTCGATCCACCACCAACCGCGGTCACCTCGGACCATCTCTTCGACCGCTGCATCGGCCTCCTCAGGCTGGCGGCTCCAGAGTCGGACGCGGCTCGCTCGCGGCGCCCAGACCGTCAGGCGACCCATGCGGCCTCGGGCACGAGTAGGGCACAGGGTTGGCCGCCGAGCAGCACGTCAACGGCGGTGCGTCCCCGGTGGACGGTGCCGCTCAGCACCTCCCGCAGTGGTTCGTCCGGCAGGTCGACCCAGCTCGCCCCCCAACCACCGCGCTCAGCGAGCGCGACCGGGAGCCTGGTCGCGAGCGTGAGTGCCCCTCCCCTGTCGAATGCGATGAGGTGCGCGGCGGCCTCCCCTCCGGTGGGAAGGGGGCGGTAGCTCGTAAAGAGGTCGGAGTGATCGCGACGGGCGATCAGGCACCGATGCGTCAGCCAGAGCTTGAGGCGCCTCCCGCCCCGCGGCGGCCTCGGGGCGTGGGCGAGGTCTTCCAGCATCCTTTCGCGCAGCGCGAAGTCAACCGGTGTGCGGTTGTCGGGGTCGACGAGCGAGGCGCCGAGCAGCTCCGTCCCCTGGTAGCAGTCGGGCACACCCGGCATCGTGAGCTGCACCAGCTTCTGGCTGCAAGCGTTCGACCAGCCGGCAGCCGAGATCCGGCGCGTGAAACGGCGCACAGCCGACACCACGGCCTCGTCGTCGTAGAGCTGGTCGACGGCCTCGTGCACCCGCCGCTCGTAGCCCAGGTCGGGGCGGCGCCAGCTGGTGTCGATGGAGGCCTCGCGCATCGCCTTCTCGGCGTAGGCGTGCAACCGGTTGCGCCCGATCGGCATCACCGCGACAGCAGTCTGACAGAGCAGATAGCCGAAGCTCCGGTTCGGCACCGGGGCGCGGTCCAACAGTGACACGGCGAGCTCGGCAAATTCGAGGGGGAGCTCGGCGAGCACGGCGAGGCGGGCGCGCACGTCCTCACCGCGCTTGGTGTCGTGGGTGGAAAGCGTGGTCATGCCGTCGGGATGGCGATGCTGCCGACGAGCCATCGCCACATGGAAGTCATCGAGAGCGAGGCCGAACACGCCGGGATCGCTGCCGACCTCGTTCAGGGCGATGCAGCGCGAGTAGCGGTAGAAGGCGGTGTCCTCCACCCCCTTCGCGGTCACGGCCACGGTGAGCTGCTGAAAACGGACGGCCAGCTCGTCGGCCGGATCGTGCAGGCGGCTTGCAAGGTGGCGCACGGCGTCCGCGAGCTGAGGACGTCGGGCCTCCGCGGCCGCGAGGGCATCGTCGAGGTCGCTGCGCCCGGCAGGCAGGTACGAGCGGTAATGCGGGAAGGCAACGGCGACTTCGACGAGGGCGTCAGCGGCACAGCGCTCCTCGGGGACAAGCCGCGCCAGGCGACGCACCTCCGAGGAGAGGATCGTCGTCGCGACGTGGCGCTTGCCGGCCTCGACGTGGTCCGTCCAGCTCCGGTCGTCCCCCGTCACCTCGCGGTAGCAGCGATCGACGACAGCCTCGGCGGAGGGATCGATCATGACGCCGTTGACCTCGCGGAGCGCGTCGTAGCCCGTGGTGCCAGCGACCGGCCAGCGGTGCGGGAACACCTCGCCCTGCCCCAGGATCTTCTCGACGACGATCCATTGGCTCGGCGCTGCGGCACGCAGCCGCTCGAGGTAGCGGTCGGGATCCGTGAGGCCGTCCGGGTGGTCGACTCGAAGCCCGACGACCCCCGGCATGCGCGCGAGCTCGAGGACGAGGCGATGGCTCGCGTCGAAGACCGACTCGTCCTCCACCCGGATTCCGGCGAGCTTGCTCACCGCGAAGAACCGTCGAAAATTGAGCTCGCTGTCCGCCGCGCGATCGGGCAGCAGCTCGTAGTGCTGCGCTTGGAGCAGCGTGCGTAACGGTTCGTCCATCCGGACCGGAGCCGCGAGCGGATACTTGCGCTCGCCGTACACGAGTACGTCTCCTTCGACGCCGAGCTCGGACACGGCCACCTTGTCGGAGAGTGCCGGGATGCTCACCTTGCCGTTCCTCGCAGCGAAGTCGACGTCGAACCATCGCGCCGCCTCCCCGTCCGGGCCATCGCGCAGCAGGGCCCACCACCAACCGTTCTCCTGCGGTGGATCCACGCTCATGTGGTTCGGCACAATGTCGAGCACGATGCCGAGGTGCGCCTCGAGCGCGGCCTGGCGAAGCTGCTCGAAGCCGAGCTGACCGCCGCGCGCGCGGTCCACTCGCGAGTGGTCGACCACGTCGTACCCATGCCCTGAGCCCTCGGCCGCCTGCAGAATCGGGGAGAGGTACAACGCGCCGATGCCGAGTTTGGCGAGATAGGGCACGGCGTCGGCCGCGTCCCGGAGCGTGAATTCTCCGTTCAGCTGCAGTCGGTACGTCGACGCTGGACCGTCAGGCGAGACCGGCCCGTTGTCCCCACGTCCGCTCGAGGCACATCCGGTCACCACCACTCGGAATTACCCTGCGTATCCCCTACCTCGAAGAACGCCGCCCGTTCATGAGTCGTCACGTCAGGTCATCTGGTCGCGCTGCTGCTTCGCCCGCGCCGCGCCGATCTCGGTCTTCACGTCCTTGCGCTCCTCCGGAGGGGGAAGGACGGCCGGCACGCCGAGCGACTCGAGCCAGAGTTCCCGTCCCCAGCCCGTCGAGTGGTACAGGTGCTCGTCCTCCTCCTCCTCGACCTCGCCGTGGGCTTCACGCAGTGCCTTCCCCTCCTCGCCGTGGACCCGGGTCAACAGCTCGCCGATCAGCTCCCAGTTGAGGTGGTCCTTCGTCTCGCCCAAGGTGACGCACTCGGCGGCCACTAGCTGCGCGGCCTCAGGCGGACCCGCCTCGAGTACGAGCTCCATGGCGCCTACGAGCGCCTCGCCGATTTTCCGCACCGCGGACCGTCCGGGAGACTCGGCCTCGAGCTCGAGGCCGAACGCGCGCACGACCCCCTCCATCAGCTCGACGTGGTGGGTCGTCTGTTCGTGGTACTTCTCGAACTCCTCACGCAAGTCGTCGTTCACGGCACAACGGATCGCTACCTCGTAGATCCTCATGCCTCCCCGCTCGGTCTCGAGACCCTGTAGGAGTAGTTCGTGCAGCTGTTCGTCGTTCACGACCCCTCCGTTTCTCTCACGGCCCCGTGCCGCAGCAAGACAATCCCCGGCGTGCAGATCCCTAAACCCTTTGCCACCCAGGAGTACGCCGCGCCGGCGATCAGCTCGGGGAGTGCGCCGCTGCGGGGCGTCAAGCGCTCCCGTATCGCCGGTGGACGCGTCACCGGCTCTCCTGCTGCAGTTCGACGTCATCGCGTCAGCCGCTGGTGCGGGGCAACTGACCCTCGATCCTGAAATGCGGAGACGGCTTAGATCGCTCGTTGAAGCTCAACGCCATCCGCAACGAGGGCGTTGCCCTGAGCGGCTCGCTGCGGAAGCTGTTCCTGCCAGCGAGACGGCAGAGTGCCTAGACCCACTGGGAGCACACGCCCTTGCGACCCGGCAGTCGTCGCCGGGCGGCGGGCCAAGGCTGACCAATTCATGCTCGCCGCCGAGGTCATCGATAACTTCCTCGATGACGACGATCTGACCGACGCCTACGTCACGCTCTTGATCCACGCCGGCATCGCTGCCGCTGACGTGATCTGTTGCGTGCGGCTGGGCGAGCACGCCATGGGAGAGAGGCACGTGGAGGCAGCGCAACTCCTCGCCGCGGTCGACAAAGGCCTCGCCGATGACCTTGCAACGCTCCTTGGACTGAAGATCAAGTCTGGCTACAGCCACAATCCCGTGAGCGCAGACGACGTCAGGCGAGTCCAACGCGCGGCAAAGCGTCTCGTCGAGACAGCCAGGGCAACCGTCTAGAGCACCGAGCTATGTCCCGCTCGCGCGTGGCGCCCCAACGTCGGGACGCTCCCCTCGCCCCCACTTGTCCGGCAGCCGATCCGGCACGAACAGCCCGTCATCCCGCTCGACGGCCATCCCCCCTGTATCGGAAGCTGTATCGCGCCACTTTCGGAAGAAGTGAGCCGTGTCGTCTCAGCCGAGCCAGGAGCTGTCCATTGACGACCGGAGCGAATGACTGGGCTCCCTTGTGGTTGTCGCTGGGGGTTGTGGCGCATGGCGCGAGCACGACGTCGGCGGTTCGCAGCACATGTGTGTTATATACTATCTATGTTATGAACTCCCGAGGCCGCCGCTGTGGTTGACTTCCTCCCACGCCGACAGACGACTCCCGCTTTCGCTTGTCCCCCGAGATCAGCGGCTGGCTCGATCGAGCCAAGTCGCTTAGCGACGCGGAACGAAGGCAGTTCTTGGGGCGATTGCGCAGGCTCCTTGACGACCTCGCCGAGGCGAATGGCTTGGCCGACGGCGTCAGGTTCTTCCACGAAGGGGCGAGCCTGCGTACTGCGTACCTCCACGTCGAGGGCGTCGACAGGGCGGTCAGCTACTACGTCACTCCGTCCAGTGACTTCGCTCTGCTCACCACCTTCCCCATCGAGGAGGGTACATACGCCGAAGAGCTCGAGCGCGCCCGGAAGGTCATGGAGCTCTGTGCCGAGCGGTATCACCATGCGCCCGAGAACCTCTAAGCGAGGGGACACCTAATGGAGCAGTACCGCACGTTTGAGGAATTCGACAAGACGCTGGAGGACGACCCCCGGACGTTTCGTGAGTACGCCACGGCGAACCTGGCGGCACGTCTCGGATACGTCATTCGAGTGGCGCGGCTCCACTTCGGGCACCGGACCCAAAGCGACATGGCGGCGATGATGCGCACCACTCAGTCTGGAATTGCCCGGCTCGAGGGAGGGGCGAACGTCCCGACAGTGGAGACGCTTGCCCGAGTCTCGGAAGCCCTCGGGCAGTACCTCGTTATCGGCGTTCTTGATGAGGGCGAGGTAAAGGAGGCTGGGCTGTTCGACAAGCTCGGTAGCGGCCGGGTCGTCCTCATCGCCTCCAACCACGTCGACAGCGTCGTGACGGACGTCGACTCCTCGGAAGTCGAAGGGATTGGCTTGGCGCAGCGATTCTTCGGGCGCCCTCGGGGTGAGACCCCGGCCGAGCATGAGCGGCGTGAACTAGCCGGAGGTAATGCCTGAGCCTTGTTCGCCCGTGGGCGCGTCGGAGGACGCTCCTGAACCTCGTTCGCCGGCGGGCGGACAGGCGGCGGCGGCCGACTTAGGCCGCGGAATCGGCGGAACGGGGACGCCTTCCTTGCTGCGGTCACCCCCGTCGAACACTGCTTTTGCATCGCCGATCTGCCGGCGACGCTTCCTGATCCGCACCCAACCGAACACGGCAGCGACTAGCCACAGGACCTCGAGACCGATCACACCCCGTCCCGCCCACGAGAACCCTCGGTGGACTAGCAACGCGATGGTTTCTTGGCCGAAGGTCAGTACCCCGAGAGTCGGGATGATGGCGAGGGCGTACACGGCAATCCGAAGATTGCGGAGCTCTCCGAGGTCGTCGCGAAGCGCGCTTCGCTTTAGGAAGATGAGCTCACTGACCTTCCGGTCGGGGGCTGTGATCTTCGGGATGATAAAAGGCGCCCACGCGGCGTAGACCCCGATAAGTGGCCCTGAAACCGCGAGAACCGCATCTGCCTCGCTCATACGCCCATACCCCACTTTCGATAACGGCGGGATCACGCTGGCGGAGCCCGGCGCGGTGCACGGCGTGATGTTCGTCCGCCGAAGATGGCGCGGCAAATGCAAGATCCCGAGTGGGTCGACCCCCGACGGGCTGAGAGGCCGTGGGAACGCGAGGAGGACGTGTCTCTCCTCAATTCCATCCTGGAGCTTCCGCACTGCGCCGCAAGTGAGCGGATGAAAAACGATCCACAAAACACCAACAGTCCCGAGTGTGCACGCCCAGCTGTATCGGAGGCTGTATCCGCCACTTCGGAGAAGTGAGCCATCTCGATACAGCCGAGCCCTGGACATTAGGGCTCTGACGAGGCTGTCGCACGAACCTTGGGGTCCCACCTTCCTACGGGGCCGCGCGGGAGAATTGATCATGCCGATCAACCTCCGCGAAAGCGATCGTGACCAGCTGTTCTTGCTGCCTCCGTCGGTCGCCGACTGGCTCCCCGAGGA
>DATLTN010000004.1 GCA_035533595.1 Acidimicrobiales bacterium | reverse complement strand
AGCACCCCGACCCGGAGCAAGTGACGAAAGAGGTGCAGCAATGACCACGCTCCTCGCCCCGGTCCGCGAGATCGGAAAGGAAGAGGCGGTCCGCGGTCAGGTTGTCCGGCTCGAGCACCTGACGAAGTCGTTCGGCCCTCGCACCGTGCTGAACGACGTCGGCTTCGAGATCCCGGCCGGCAAAGTGGTGGCCCTCCTCGGTCAGAACGGCAGCGGCAAGTCCACCTTGATCAAACTGCTGGCGGGCTTTCACGAACCTGACGCCGGATCCGACTCGGCGGTGGTGATCGGCGAAGCGCGTCTCTCGCTGCCGCTGCACGAGGACACCCACGGCTTTCGGATAGCGGTCGTTCACCAGGACCTCGCGCTGCTCCCGACGGCCTCGGTCGCGGAGAATCTCTTGATCGATCGGCTTGGCAAGCGTGCGATCGGCCGCCTCTCCTGGCGGGAGGTTCGGGCGCGTGCGCAGGTGATGCTCGACCGCGTCGGTGCCCATGAGATCAATCCGCGCGCCGAAGTTTCGCGCCTGCGCCCAGTGCAGCGCGCGATGGTCGCCATTGCTCGGGCGATGGACGAGCTCGCCGCCGGGGGGCTACTGATCCTCGACGAGGTCACGGCCTTCCTCACCCAAGACGGCGTGGACCAGCTCTTCGACCTCATCCGTGAGGTGGCGAGCCGCGGCATCGGCGTGCTGTTCGTCTCGCATCGCATGGAGGAGATCTGGCGGATCTGTGACCGCGCGGTCGTGCTCCGCAACGGCGAGAAGGTCGCGGAGGCCGCGATCGAGGAGACGTCGGTCGACGAGCTCGTGACGGCCATCGTCGGTCAGCAGCTCGACTGGCTGTACCCCGAGAAGCACCCTGTCCGCGACGAGCTCCGCGTCCGCTTCCGCGATGTGGCGGCCGTGCCGGTGCGCTCGTTCAATCTCGACGCAAAGGCAGGCGAGATCGTCGGACTGACCGGCCTGAGGGGCATGGGTCACGAGCGCGTGATCTATGCCCTGTACGGCGAGATGCCGGGTTGCAGCGGCACGGTCGAGATCATCGGTTCCGATCCCTACCCGCTCGGGCAGATGGTCCCCCGGCGCGCCTTTGGCCTCGGCATGCGGCTCGTGCCCTCCGAACGGCTGCTGAACGGAGCGGTCGGTGCCGCGACGGTGCGCGAGAACGCGTCGCTCCCTTCGCTCGAGCAGTTCGTCCGGGCGTTCGCGCTCAACAAGCGCGCGGAGCGGGAGTGGGCGTCCGCGCTCGTGTGCAACTACGGGGTCACCCCGGCCGACTGCGAGGCGATCTACTCCAGCCTGAGCGGCGGCAACCAGCAGAAGGTCCTCGTTGCTCGTTGGCTCGAGACCGCCCCGGCGATCCTCCTCCTCGACGAGCCGACCCAGGGCGTAGACGTGGGCGCCCGACGCGACATCTTCTCCCGGATCGTGGAAGCGGCCCAGAGCGGCGTCACCGTCCTGTACTCCACCTCGGAGACCCAGGACCTCGCGGAGCTGTGTCACCGCGTTCTCGTCTTCCGGGACGGGGTCGTCGCCGGGGAGCTGCGGGGCAACGAGGTCACCGAGGAAGCGATCAGCCGCGTCTGCTGGGCGGGCAAGGACGACGGCGCCGTGGCGCCAGCGATAGCGCGCTGAATCCCAGCACCGAGCGAGGCGCGGCGAACCCGACCGACACCGCATCACGCACCCAGTCAGAGCACCTACCGAGGAAGAGGACCATGGACAACGAGCTCTACTCGTACCAGCCGATCACCGAGCGGACCCCGCTCAGTTTCCCGGACGGCAAGAAGCTGGCGTTCTACGTTGGCCTCAACGTCGAGCACTTCTACGTGGACAAGCCGTTCATGCGTCCGAGCGTCCCGGACCCGATGAGCCACGGCCAACGCGACTACGGCACCCGGGTCGGCATCTGGCGACTGATGGACCTGTTCGACGAGCTCGGTGTGCGGGCCAGTGCGATCACGAACTCCGACGTCTGCTCGCGCTACCCCCAGATCGTGAAGGCCGGAGTCGAGCGCGATTGGGCCTGGATCGCGCACGGCCAGACGAACTCGATCATGCAGTCGGGGATGGGCGTCGAAGAAGAGGAGAAGTTCCTGTGGGACATGTTCGATGCATTCGACGACTCGCTGCCCGCTCGGCCGAAGGGATGGCTCGGACCGGGGCTATCGGAGACCTTCGAGACTCCGCGGATCCTCGCGGAGTACGGCCTTACGTACCTGCTCGATTGGTGTTGTGACGACCAGCCGTTCCCTCTCGAGGTCCCGGGGATGATCTCGGTCCCCTACGGGCTCGAGATCAACGACATCGGCATGTGGATGGCGACCACGCTCACGGGCGCGGACTACGAGACGATGGTGCTCGATCAGTTCGAGGTGTTGATGGAAGACGCCCAGAAGACTGGAATGGTGATGGCGCTTCCGATCCACACCTTTGTCGTCGGACAGCCCCACCTCTTCAAGCACTTCGCCGCCGTCATGCGCAAGATCTGCGCCGAAAGCGACGTGTGGGTTACGACCAGCGACGAGATCGCCGAGCACTACCTGTCGAGCATGGCAACGAGCTGAACCAACGCCCCTCAGCGATCCTCGCGCGAGGGGCGGCACACCGAAGAACCGCGAGCAACGACCGAAGGAGATCAACCATGACCATGTCATCGAAGCCCTGGGACGGCATCATGCCGCCCGAAGATGTCGAGGCCTTCGGCCGCGGCTTTGATCGGCAGTACCGGCCGATGACGCCGGGCAAGAAGCCGGCGCTCATCATCGTCGACATGACGATTGCATTCGTCGACTCGGCCTACCCCACGGGCTTCAGCCCGACCGGATGGCCCTGCGTCGAGGCGAACGCGACCCTGCTGGCGGCGGCGCGGGCGGCGGGGATTCCCGTCTTTTTCACCAAGAGCTACTTCGACGAGACCCACGCGCCGCGGCCGCCCGAGCGTGGCCGCTGGAAGACGGTGGGGGCCCTCCGCGAGCCACTGCCCGAGGGCACACCTCCCGGTGACGTCATCGTCGAGGCGCTCACACCGCGCGACGACGAGATCGTGATCTACAAGGGGGCAAAGCCGAGCGGCTTCAGCGGCACGCCGCTCGCCTCCTACATGATCCACGAGGGCTGCGACACCGCCATCGTTACGGGCATGACGACGAGCGGCTGCGTGCGGGCGACGCTGCTCGACGCGTTCCAACTGAACTTCCACTGCGTGATCCCCTACGAGTGCTCGGCTGACCGCAGCCAGCTCTCGCACAAGGTGAACCTCTTCGACATGCACATGAAGTACGCCGACGTCGTCAGCCTCGACGAGACGATCGACTACCTCGACAAGCTCGGAATCGACTGAGCACCCACGCACCCACCCCACGTCCGGAGGCCGCGGCGCCGGACGTGGGGTGGGTGCGTGGACGACCCGACCCTCTCCGCCGCAAAGGACACCATGGACAACGACCTGTACACCTACCAGCCCATCACCGAGCGGCCCCCGCTCGTGCTCCCGGAGGGCAAGAAGCTCGCCTTCTATGTGGGACTCAATATCGAGCACTTCCACGTCGACGTGCCTTCGCGGAGCCAGTACCCGCCTGACCCGATGGGGCTCGGACAGCGAGACTACGGCACCCGCGTGGGGATCTGGCGCCTTTTCGACCTCTTCGACGAGGTCGGCCTGCGGGGGAGCGCGATCACCAACTCCGAGGTCTGTACCCACTACCCCCAGATCGTGCAGGCCGGGGTCGAGCGGGACTGGGCCTGGATCGCGCACGGCCAGACCAACTCCAAGATGGAGAGCGGCATGGCGGTCGACGAGGAGGAGAGCTTCCTGAAAGAGATGTTCGCGACGTTCGATGCGGCGCTCCCTGCGCTCCCGAAGGGGTGGCTCGGACCGGGGCTCTCCGAGACCTTCGAGACTCCCCGCATCCTCGCCGAGTACGGTCTCACCTACCTCCTCGACTGGTGCTGCGACGACCAGCCCTTCGCCTTCGCGAAGCACGGCCTCGTCTCGGTGCCGTACTCGCTTGAAGTGAACGACGTGTCGATGTGGAACAAGGGTCTGCTCACCGGCCCCGACTACGAGCGGATGGTGCTCGACCAGTTCGAGATCCTGATGGAGGACGCCCAGAAGACCGGGATGGTCATGGCGCTCCCCCTGCACACCTTCGTCGTCGGCCAGCCCCACCTCTTCAAGTACCTCCGGCGGGTGCTGCGAGTGATCTGCGCCAACGCCGACGTCTGGGTCACCACGAGCGAGGACATCGCCGATTACTACTGCTCGATCACGGCTGGCTCCTAAGAAACAACGGCCGGTGATCGCTGTCACCAAGGAGGAGACGGCTCTGGCGAAAGTGTGGGCTCGGTTTCTGAGCGAGCGGGACAAGGCGCATTTCGACGCCATCGGTTGGCTGAGCCGGGCGCCGTTCGGCTTCGGTGCGCGGCCGGCGATCATCGTGGTGGACGACTACTACTCCTCGGTCGGCCACGTGCGCGAGCCGCACCTGGCCAGGCTCGTGCGGGATGGACGGCTGGGAGGCAATAGACCGCACGGCCGAGCTGCTGGAGGTCGCGCGCGGCCGCGAGGTCCCGATCGTCTACCTCCACGGCATGGACGACTTCCCGAGCCATTGGGGCGGCCGGCCGAAGGGTCCGTCGAACCTCGCTCACCTCCCGGTGGAGCTGCGGGCGATGGCGAACCAGATCGTCGAGGAGATCGCCCCGCAGCCGGGTGACCTCGTTCTCGAGAAGGAGGGGCCGAGTGCCTTCCACCGCACTCCGCTCCAGGACCACCTCGTCTACCTGGGCGTCGACACCCTGCTCGTGGTCGGTGAATCGACGAGTGGCTGCGTTCGCGCCACCGTCGTCGATGGAACGTCGCTGCGCTACAAGATGGGCGTCGTCGAGGAGTGCGTGTTCGACCGCACGGAGGCCTGCCACGCGATCAGCCTCTTAGACATGGACCTCAAGTACGCCGACGTCGTCGACCTTGAGGCCGCGCAGCGGTATCTCAACACCGGGAGCACCGCTGTCGCGGACGCGGTGATGCCGGCCGCTGCTGCCGTCTGAACGAGATTCCGCTCCGAGCCACCGCCGTCCACGACGCAGATCCGACCGCGCCCACCGCCCCGGCGCAGCCCGCAAGCGCCCAGCTGTTGAGCGGCGAGGAGGACGCACTCGCCCGCAGCGCGATCGCCGGCAAGTTCGGACTCCTGCCGGGCGTGCTCGTCCCGCTGTTCCACCGCCTCGCCCGCTACACCACGCTCCACTACGAGCTCACCGCGGCGACCCCGGAAGGGACATAGCCGGCCGGCCCACCTTCCGCCGGCGGCCGGTGACGGGGATCACCGCCCACAGCGCGACGAAAAGGCCGAGCACCGCGAGCGAGATCGCCGGCACCGGCCAGCCGCGACAGACCTCCCCCACCACCAGCCACACTGAGGCGCTCACGGCGAGGGCGACCGCCGCGAGGCCGCCGAGGGTCATCGCGTTCGAGACCGCGACGAGCTCGGCCTTCTGGTGCGTGCGGAAGACGGCCCGGTGGTAGGCGACGGGGGCGATGAGGAGGGCGATCGCCGTGCAGCACAGGGCGACGCCGGCGACGTAGAGGTGGCGCTGGGGGGCGTCGAGCCTCGGGAAGCCCTTCGCAAAGGGGATCGCGAGCAGGAAACCGAAGAGGACCTGCACCCCGAGAGCGAGCACCCGCAGCTCTTGGAGGAGGTCGCCGAGGTTGTGGTCGGCGCGCTGCTCGGGAGTCTCGGCCCGGCCGGGGTCGGTCGGGTCCTGGCCCTTTGCGGTGCGCTCGGTGCGGTCGTCGCTCACCGTCGATACCCCTTCGGTGCTCCGGCGTCACGGCCTCTGTAGAGTGCCGTGGTCGAGGAGGTGACGATGCCGATCTACGAATATCGCTGCAAGGAGTGCGACGAGGCCTTCGAGCTCCGTCGTCCCGCCGCCGAGTCCTCCGACCCGGCCACCTGCTCGCAGGGCCACCAGGCGCGGCGCGTGCTCTCGGTCTTCGCCGCAGTCGGCGCCCCATCGGGGGAGGCCTCGCCGGCGCCCACCGGCGGCTGCGGTCCCGGCTGCGCCTGCGCCGCCGGCCTCTGAGTTCCCCCGAGCCGAGCGCGGCCTGCTCGGGCCACCGAGCTCACGAGACGGGGTGCCGCCCCCTGGTCAGGCGTGGTGGCGGAGCCAAAAGATGAACCAGATCAGCCGGTAGACGAGGTAGCCGACGGTGCCGAGGGCGAGCACCTTGAAGTGCCAGGGCGCTTTCGGCGGTGCGTCGTCGCCCTCGCCGGGGGCGACCACCGAGTTGCAGTGCGGGCAGTGCTCGATCCCCTGTTCGTCGCGCACCGTGCGCTCGTCCTCGACGGGCTCCGCGCAGGTTTCGCACCACGCCACGGTCACCGCCTAGCGGCCGCCGCGGGGCCGGACGCGCAGCTTGAGCGCCGTCGGACCGAGGCCGTAGCGCTCGCGCAGCGAGCGCTCGATGAAGCGCAGGTAGGTCGGCTGCATCCGCCCGGTGGTGAACAGCGTGATCGTCGGCGGGTCGACGGCGCCCTGCACCGCATAGAGGATGCGCGCCCCCGCCGCGGGCTGCGCGCTCTGGATCTCGCGCATCGTCTGGTTGAGCTGCCCCGTCGGGATCCGGCGGTGGTAGGCGTCGATCGCCGCCCGCAGCGCCGGGAGGATGCGCTGCACCCCGAGGCCCGTCGTCGCGGAGATGCGCAGCACCGGGGCGTAGTCGAGGAAGCCGAGGCGGTCGGCGACGTCGGCGGCGACCCGCAGGCGGGTCTCGGTGTCGCAGAGGTCCCACTTGTTCAAGACGATGACGATCGGGCTGCCAGCGGCGTCCACCCGCTCGGCGAGGCGCTGCTCCTGGTGGGTGACCCCCTGGGCGGCGTCGAGGACGAGGAGCGCGACGTTGGAGGAGTCGATCGCCTTCAGCGAGCGGACGAGTGAGTAGTACTCGGTGCCCTCGATGATGCGCGCCTTGCGGCGCAGCCCCGCGGTGTCGATGAAGCGGAGGCGCCCCTCCTCGGTCTCGACGATGGTGTCGATCGCGTCGCGCGTCGTTCCGGGCACGTCGTGCACGACCGAGCGCTCGTCGCCGACGAGACGGTTGAACAGCGTCGACTTCCCGACGTTCGGCCGGCCGACGATCGCGATCGAGGCGAGGACGCCGTCGTCGGGGAGGCCTTCCCCCTCGCCTTCCACCTCGGGCTCGGGCTCGGCCTCGGGGAGGCGGGCGACGACCACGTCGAGCAGATCGCCCACGCCGCGTCCGTGCAGCGCCGAGACGAGGTGCGGCGTCGAGAAACCGAAGCGTCCGAGCGCCCAGCCGTCGGACTCCTGGTTCTGGGAGTCGACCTTGTTGGCGACCACGATCACCTTGTCCGAGTGCGGGCGGAGCAACGTCGCGACGGCGTCGTCCTCGCCGGTCAGCCCGACGACGCTGTCGAGGACGAGGAGCACCACGTCCGCGCCTTGAACGGCGCGCAGCGCCTGGTCGGTGACCTTCTGCTCGAGCGCGCCGCCGCGTTCCAGCATCCCGCCGGTGTCGACGATCGTGAAGCGGCGCCCGCGCCAGTCGGCCTCGCGCTCGAAACGGTCGCGGGTCACCCCCGGCTTCTCCTCGACGATCGCCCTCCTGCTCCCGAGGATGCGGTTGAGCAGGGTCGACTTGCCGACGTTCGGCCGGCCGACGATGCAAACGACCGGGAGCGCCGCCGCGGGAGGCCGGGGCGCGGCCGCGCCGACGAGCTCCTCGGGCGGGGCGTCGGTCACGAGCTGGCGGCGAGCGCGAGGCTGCGGCGGCGGGGCTTGAGGGCGCGGGCGAGGGCCTCCCCCGTCGCCTCGACGACCTCGACCGGGCGCGGCAGCTCGGCGAGGGAGGTGCCGTCGAGGAAGCGCTCCTCGGAGAGGCAGACGTCGGGGAGGAGGTAGCGGCGCCCCTCGGGGAGCCGCTCGAGGGCGCGGGCGAGGTCGACGCCGGTGAGCAGGCCGGCGACGGCGATGTTCCCGCCGAAGAAGTCGTTGCGCACCGCGTGGACCTCGACGTCGTCACGCCCGAGACTCCCGACGAGCGGCGAGAGCACGCGTGCCCCGTACTCGCCGGTGAGGACCGTCACCGGCGCCTCGCCCTCCCCCGCGAGCGACGGGGTCGCCCGGTGCGCCCGGTAGCCGGCGGCGGGCGCGCCGTCGACGCTGTGGAAGAAGCCGCCGCGCACCGCGGGAGCCCCGCTGCGGTGACCGGCGAAGCTGTCGGCGAAGAGCGCGGCCATGCCGATCCCGTTCTCGTGCTGCGCGAACTCGCCGTAGCTCTCCGATGACGGGAAGGGACGGCCGGCGAGGAGGTAGTACTCGTCGGCCGCGTACACGAGGCGGCGGCCGAGGAGGGCCGAGTAGCGCTCCTGCCACTCGGCGACGGTGTCGAGAACCACCTCGGCCTCGGCCCGTGAGTGCGGGCGCATCTCCGGCTCATGGGAGTGACGGCTCACCCCGAGGGGGACCGCCGCCACCGACGAGAGGCGCGGGAAGCGCTCGAGGATCCCGGCGAGGGTCCCGTACAGCACGGCGCCGTCGTTCACCCCCGGGCAGATGACGAGCTGGCCGTGCACCTCGATGCCGTGCTCGAGCAGCTGCGCGAGCCAGCGCAGGCTCGTCGCGCCGCGCCGGTTGCGCAGCAGGTGGGCGCGCACCTCGGGGTCGGTGGCGTGGATCGAGACGTAGAGCGGCGACAGCGCCTCGTCGACGACCCGCTCGAGGTCGAGCTCGGTGAAGCGGGTGAGGGTGGTGAAGTTGCCGTACAAGAAGGAGAGGCGGTAGTCGTCGTCCTTCACGTAGAGGCTCTTCCGCATCCCCTTCGGCAGCTGGTAGATGAAGCAGAACGAGCAGTGGTTGTCGCAGGTCCGAACGCGGTCGAACAGCGCCGAGGAGACCTCGATTCCGAGGGGCTCACCGGCCTGCTTGTCGATCGCGACCTCGAGCTCGAGGCCGCCGCGGCGGAGCGACAACTCGAGGCACGCCTCGTCCGCGAGGAGGCGGTAGGCGATGACGTCGCGGGGCACCTCGCCGTTCATGGCGGCGATCTCATCGCCGACGAGCACCCCCGCGCGGTCCGCCGGCGAGTCGGGCGCGACCGCAACGACCTGCGGGAACGGCATGAAGCAAGGGTAGCGGCTATGGCAGGTAGCCTCGGCGGGATGAACGTCGAGCGGGTGCTCCTGGCGCGACCGCGCGGCTTTTGCGCGGGCGTCGAGATGGCGATCAAGGCCCTCGCGTGGATGGTGCGGATCTTCGAGCCGCCCGTCTACTGCTACCACGAGATCGTCCACAACCGCCTGGTGGTCGAGGAGTTCGCGCGCCAGGGGGTGATCTTCGTCGACGACGTCGCCGAGGTGCCGGCGGGCGCCCCGCTGATGCTTTCGGCGCACGGCTCTGCCCCTGACGTCGAGGCCGCCGCGCAGGCCGGCGGGCGGCCGATGGTGAACGCCGTCTGCCCGCTCGTCACCAAGGTCCACCACGAGCTGAAGGTGCGCGCCGGCAGGGGCTACACCGTCGTCTACGTCGGCCACGCCGGCCACGAGGAGGCGATCGGCACGATGGCGGTGGCGCCCGGGGCGGTACGCCTCGTCGAGCACGAGGGGGACGTGGCGGCGATGCCCGAGCCGGAAGGCGCCGTCGCGCTGCTCGCACAGACGACCCTCCCCCACGACGAGTGGCAGGGGATCGCGGACGCCGCCAAGGCGCGCTTCCCCGAGCTGTGGATGCCGACGCGCTCGGACCTCTGCTACGCCACCACCAACCGCCAGGCGGCGCTACGCGAGGTCGCGCCGCGCTGCGACACGGTCGTCGTCATCGGCTCGGAGAACTCCTCGAACACCGTGTCGCTCGCCAAGGTGGCCGCCGCCTCCTCGCCCCGCGTGCTGCGGGTGAACACCGCCGACGAGCTCCCCGACGACCTCGCGGGGGTGGTCGGCGTCACCGCCGGCGCCTCGGCCCCCGAGCGCCTCGTCGAGGAGGTCATCGCCCGCCTCGCGCCACGCGAGGGCGTGGAGGTCGTCCCCGTCGTCGACGAGGACGAGTACTTCCCTCCCCCACCCGAGCTCCGGGACATCCTGCGCGCCCTGTTCCACGCGACCGCCGTGCTGCACGGCGTCGCCCCCGAGGGGCAGCACCCCGCCGTCGAGGACCGCAACGTCGCCGCCGTGACGATGCTCGCCCCGACCGGCGGGCGGCCCTGAGCACCGGCACCAGCCCGCGCCGATGAGGACGACGCCGCGCGAGGAGCGCCGCCGCGCGCTCGACGCCCTCGTCGACCAGGTCGCCCTCGAGGAGTTCGCCGCCGCGCACGGCGCGGTCGCCCTCCCGCCGGTGGCGATCGTGATCGCCGCCTACCACGAGGTCGACAACATCGACGCCCTGCTGGAGAAGCTGCCGGGGAACCTCTGCGACCTCGACGCGCGGGCGATCGTCGTGATCGACGGCGAGGAGGACGGCACCGCCGCCAAGGTGCGCGCGGCTGGCCAGCTGGCGGTGATCGCACCGGTGAACCGCGGCCAGGGGGCGGCGCTGCGCCTCGGCTACCGCGTCGCGCGCGAGCGCGGCGCGAAGTACGTCGTCACCGCCGACGGCGACGGCCAGGGTGATCCGGCCGACCTCGGGCGGGCCCTCGAGCCGGTGGTCGCCGGCGCCGCCGACTTCGTGAACGGCTCGCGGCGTCTCGGCGCCACCGAGTCCGACGACAAGATGCGCAACACCGGCGTCCTCGTCTACGCGCGCCTGATCTCTGCCCTCACGGGCACCAAGGTCACCGACACCGCCAACCCGATCCGCGCGATGCGCGCCGCGCTGACGGCGAGCCTCACCCTCCACGAGCCGCAGTACCAGGCCTCGGAACTGCTGATCTCGGCGATCGCGACCGGTGCCCGCTACCGCGAGGTGCCGATGACGATGCGCGCCCGCGCCTCGGGCGCCTCGAAGAAGGGCGGCAACCTCGCCTACGGCTACCGCTACGGGAAGGTCGTGCTGCGGACCTGGTGGCGCGAGCGCCCGCTCCTCAAGGCCAGCCGCGCCAAGCGCTGAGCGGCGGCCGGCGTGCAGCCGGTGACGTCTTGCCGAAGAGCCGGGTGAGGTGCGGATGATGGGGTTTCGGCCAGTACCGTCGCGAGCATCGGACGGTCGACCACGAAGGGACAGCATCCGTGGACCTCAACGAGACACGTGCAGCGCGCGACGAGAAGCAGTCAGAGATCGACGCGCTTGCCGCTCGCGGCGAGGAGCTGATCGCTCTCGCCGCCGAGACCCGTCTGCTCGCCAAGGAACCGCAGGCCAAGGCCGACGTGCTCCTCGCGGAGGTCGCCGAGATCGAGACGAGGGCCAACCAGTTCGAAGACGAGGCGATCGTCACCGAGATGAAGCTGAACTCACTCGGCGACGAGTACGACGCCCTCACGACCGAGATCGCACGTCTCGAGGGCGAAGCGGGGTAACCGGTGCGCTACGTCCTGTACCAAGGGGCGAGGACGGTTCCGGAGCGCGCCGAGGATCAGCCCGCGGCGGTGAAGTCCGCCCAGGTCGCCTTCAGTCCCTCGAGGACGGTGTAGGCGGGGGTGAAGCCGAGCTCGGTGGCATGGGTGAGGCTGACGATCACCGCCGGCATCTCGCCGGCCTTGCCCTCGATGTGCTCGGCGCCGATCTCGACGCCGGTCGCCTCGCAGCACAGGCGGTGCAGCTCGTTCATCGAGACCGAGACGCCCGCCCCGATGGTGAGGGTGTCGGAGTGCCCGAGCGAGAGGCCGAGCACGATCGCCGCCACCGCGTCGGTGACGTAGAGGTAGTCGCGGACCTGCTCGCCGTCGCCATAGATCTGGATGCCGCCCCCGGCCATCGCGGCGCGCATCAAGCGGGCGACGACGGAGTCCTTCACCTGCATCCCCGCGCCGTAGATGTTCGTGAAGCGCAGCGCCACGCACTGCATCGCGTAGCAGGCGCCGTAGGCGCTGAGGAGCATCTCGCCGGCGGCCTTGGTCGCCCCGTAGGGGGTGAGAGGGCGGAGCACGATCTGCTCGTCGATCGCCGCGAAGCCGACGTCGCCGACGACGGCGTTGGTCGAGGCGAGGACGAAGCGCCCGACGCCGAGCTCGCGGCAGCGCTCTAGGAGCATCGAGGTCGCGGCGACGTTGGTGTCGTAGACGGCCTCCGGCTCGTTCACGCTCTGCAGCACCGAGGTGAGCGCCGCGAGGTGCACGACGGCGTCGGTCCCGGGCTGCAGCGCCGCCTCGACGACGGACTTGTCGCGGAGGTCGCCGACGACGGTCTCGACGTCGCCGCCGGGGAAGGGCTTCAGGTCAGCGACGACGACCTCGTGGCCCTCTTCGCGAAGGCGCGCCACTACGTGGCCGCCGACGAAGCCCGACCCACCGGTCACCAGTACCCGCAACGCCCGCTCCTTGTGCTCGTGGCCGTGGCCCGCCGCCCGCTCGTATCGCCGACGGTCAACCCCCGCCGCCCGGTGGCTCCGCGCCCCCGCTGCTCTCGCGAGGGGGCGCGGCGACGGCGGTCGACGCTACCCCACTCCCCCGCCGCAGCCGGTCGAGGGCGAGCGCGTTGGCGAGCACCCGCTCGAGGGCTACCCGCAGCTCCTCGGTGAGGGCGCTGTTGGCGCTACGGGGGACGCGCGCGGTCCGCCCCTCGCCGGCGGCGACCGGGGCCGTCGCGTTGAGCGGCGCGCCGACGACGATCATCACGTGCGTGGGATGGAAGCGCTTCGCGCCGCGCGGCATCGCGCGGTCGGTCCCCGCGAGGCCGACGGGGACGATCGGCACCCCCGCCCGGAGCGCCAGGTAGGCGGCGCCCTCGCGCAGGTCGGTCACCTCGACGCCCTCGCGCCGCGTCCCCTCCGGGAAGAGCACGAGCGGCTCGCCGCCCGCGAGCACCGCCAGGCAGCGCTGCAGCGACTCGCGGTCCGCGGCCTCGCGGTGCACGGGGAAGGCACCGAGGAGCTCGATGAAGCGGCCGACCGGCCCTGCCCTCCAGACCTCGGCCTTCACGATGTAGCGGAAGCGCCGGCGCGTCAGGCGCGCGACGACCAGCCAGTCGATGTTCGAGCGGTGGACCGGGGCGAGGATGTAGGGGCCGCGCTTGGGCAGCTGCTCGAGGCCGACGACCCGCCCGGGGAACAGCGCCCTCGAGAGGCCGACCGCCACCACCCGGCAGGCGCCGTAGAAGACGAGCGCGGCGCGCGAGGGGCGGCGGGCGGCCTCGCGCTCAGCCACGGAGCGCCACGATCTCGTCGACGATCTCGTCCACCGGCCGCCCCGTCGAGTCGATGACCACCGCCCCGTCGGCGACGAGGAGGGGGGAAGCCGTCCTCCCTGAGTCCTTCGCGTCGCGCGCCGCGATCTCGGCCTGGGTGGCGCCGACGGCCTCGCCGCCGCCCCGCTGGTCGACTCGCCGGCGCGCCCGCTCCTCGGCAGAGGCGGTGAGGTAGACGCGCACGTCGGCGTCGGGGAGGACGACGCTCGTGATGTCACGGCCCTCGACGACGCCGCCGCCGTGGCCGGCGACCCAGGCCCGCTGGCGGGCGACGAGCTCGGCGCGCACCGCCGGGTGGGCGGCGACCGTCGAGACGACAGCGTCGATCTCGGCGCTGCGGATCGCCTCGCTCACGTCCTCGCCGTCGAGGGTGACCAACCCGTCGACCTCGATCTCCATCGCAGCGGCGAGCGCGGCGAGCGCGGCGCCGTCTGTGGGGTCGACTCCGCGGCGGCGGGCGAGCAGCGTCACCGCGCGGTACATCGCGCCGGTGTCGAGGACGGGGAGCGCGAGGCGGGCGCCGAGGGCGCGGGCGATCGTCGACTTCCCCGAGCCGCCGGGGCCGTCGATCGCGATCACCGTCACCGCAGCCTCCTCACGCCAGCGCCGCGAGGGCGGGTCGAAAGCCGCGCTCCACCAGCGCGGCGCGCGCCTTGTCGGCACCGGAGGCGTCGATGGTGAGCACGAGCACGCCGCGCTCGCCCTCGGCGGAGTGGGCGATCTCGATGTCCCAGATGTTGAGGCCGAGGTCCGAGAGCGTGCCCGTCACCTCCGCGAGGGCGCCGGGGCGGTCCGGGATCGGGACGCGGCACTCGCTCAGGTGCTCGGGAGGGAGCACCCTCGGCGGGAGGTTGCGGCGCGCCGCCTTCGCGTACTCCAAGAGGGCGATCAGCTCGGTGCGCGCCCCGCGGGCGACGAGCGCGCGCGCCACGTCGAGGCGCTCGCGCAGCGCGTCGAGGACCGAGAGCACCGCCTCGCGGTTGTCGGCGAAGATGTCCGGCCAGATCGCCGGGTCCCCCCCCGCGATGCGGGTCATGTCCCGGAAGCCCCCGGCAGCCAGCCGGAGGAGCGCGGCGTGCTCCTCGGAGGCGTCGGCGGCGACCGCCATCAGCGTCGCCGCGGTGAGGTGCGGGACGTGCGAGACGACGGCGACGAGGGCGTCGTGGCGGGCGGCCTCGAGGACGACGGCGTCGGCACCGAAGGACGAGACGAGCTCGCGCACCACCTCGAAGGCTTCCTCCTCGGTCGCCGCCGAGGGGGTGAGGACCCAGGTCGCCCCGCTGAACAGCGTGGCGTCGGCGCCGTCCGGCCCCTCCTGTTCCGAGCCGGCCATCGGGTGGCCGCCGACGAAGCGGCCGGCGCTGACGCCCGCGACCACCGTCCCCTTCACGCTCCCGACGTCGGTGACGACGAGCGCCGGGTTCACCGAGGAGGAGAAGAGCTCGGCGACGATGCCCGGGATCGTCGCCACCGGCGTCGCGACGAAGGCGACGACGGCCGCGGGGTCCTCCCCGGTGGCGTCGACGGCACCGAGCTCGGCGGCGCGCGCGGCGCGCGCCCCGTCGAGGTCGCGGCCCGTGACGTGGTAGCCGGCGGCACGCAGCGCCATCCCCACCGAGCTCCCGATCAGCCCGAGGCCGACGATCTGCGCGCGCGGGCGCGCGGCCGACGCGGCCGCGGCACGTTCGCTCATTCGGCGAGGTCGGCGCGCAGCACCCGTGCGCCCTCGAGGTACACGTGGCGGATCTCGGCCCGGCTGCGCTCGGAGTAGCAGTGGATGAGCACCCGCACGCAGCGCGCGAGCGCGCCGGGGACGGCGATCTCCCGCCCGCCGAGGAGGGGGACGTCGTCGAGGCCGAGCTCGCGTGCCGCGGTCGCCGGGAAGGCGGCGTTCAGGTCCTCGGTGGCGGTGAAGATGATGCTCACGAGGTCGTCGGCCTTCACGTCATTGCGCGAGAGCATCTCGCGCACGAGCTCCTGGGTGCGGAGGCGGATCTCCCCCGCGTCGTCGGCCTCGACGGTGGTCGCACCGCGGATGCCGCGCAGCATGGCGGTCATCAGCCGATCCTACTTTTCGCCCCGAGACGCGGCGCGTTGACGGCGAGCGCCCGCACCTCCTCGGCGGTGAGCGCGCGCCAGGCCCCCGGCTCGAGGCGCGAGTCCGACACGGGGCCGATGCGCGTGCGCACGAGACGCTCGACGGCGAGGCCGACCGCCTCGCACATCCGCCGCACCTCCCGGTTCCGCCCCTCGTGGATCGTGACCCGCAGCACCCCTGGGGCGCGCCGCGCGACCCGCGCCGGGGCGCTCACCTCCCCGTCGCCGATCGCCACCCCCTCGCGCAGCTGGCGGATCGCGGTCGGCGAGGGGTCGCTGTCGGTCGAGACGAGGTACTCCTTCTCCACCCCGTGGCTCGGGTGGGTGAGGTGCTGGGCGAGCTCGCCGTCGTTGGTGAGGATGAGGAGGCCCTCGGTGAGGTAGTCGAGGCGGCCGACGGGAAAGACGCGCGGCTCGGCGGGGACGAGCTCCAGCACGGTCCGCCGCCCCTCCGGGTCCGACGCCGTCGTCACGACGGCGCGCGGCTTGTTCAACAGGTAGTAGACGAGGCCGGGGAGGACGCCGACCGGGGCGCCGTCGACGGCCACCTTGTCGCGGTCGACGTTGACCCGCTGGCCGAGGTGCGCGGGGGCGCCGTTCACCGTCACCCGCCCGGCGACGATCAGCTCCTCGGCGACGCGCCGGGAGGCGATCCCGACCCGGGCAAGCACCTTCTGGAGGCGCTCGCCGCTCGGCTCCTCCACCTCAGTCGGCCGGACCGGCCCGTAGCGCCTGTTCGAGGAGCTCGACGACGTCGGCGTCGGGGACGAAGGACTGGAGCGGGGGCAGCTCGGAGAGGGAGTCGAGGCCGAGGCGCTCGAGGAAGGTCGTCGTCGTCCCGAAGAGCACCGCCTGGCCCGGGCCGTCGTCGCGCCCGATCGCCTCGACGTAGCCGCGCTGGGTGAGCAGGCGCATCACCCCGTCGGCGTTCACGCCGCGGATCTGCGCGATCTGCGCGCGGCTCACGGGCTGCTTGTAGGCGACGATGGCGAGCGTCTCGAGGGCTGCCGGCGAGAGGCGCTGCGGCTGGTCGGCGAGGATGAAGCGCTCGACGTAGCCGGCGTAGGCGCGGTGGCTGCGCAGGCGGTAGCCGCCGGCGATGCGCGAGAGCTCGAAGCCCCGCTCCTCCTCCTCGTAGGAGGCGGCGAGCAGCGAGCAGAGCTCGTCGACGCGCTCGACGGAGACCTCGAGCAGCTCGGCGAGGAGGCGGGCGGTGATCGGCTCGGTGGCGACGGTGAGCACCGCCTCGATCGCCCCCGCCTCGGCGCGGTCCGCGGCGGGGATCACGCTTCGAGGCTCTCGACGGCGACCACGCTCGGGAGGTCGTCGTCGGCCCCCTCGTCCTCCGCCGCGTCGTCGAGGGCCGCGTCGAGGTCGACCGCGGCGGTATGCCAGGGTGCGGGCTCGCCGGGCGTCGCCGCCGCGGCCCTCCGGCGGGGCTCGTCGTAGCTCGCGTGGACCTCGTCGACGAGGTCGTCCGCTTCGGCCCCGCCCCGCCAGATCACGGTCAGCTCCCCGAAGTGCTCGAGCTGCTCGAGCTCGACGAGCTCGCGCTTGTAGAGCTCGAGGAGCGAGAGGAAGGTGGCGACGAAGACGGCCTTGCTGGCGTTCGGCCCGAGCAGCGCACGGAAGGGCGTCGGCCCCCGTCCCGGCAGCTCGGCGACGAGGCGCTCGAGGGTCTCGCCGACCGAGACCTCGTCCTCGTGGACGTGGGCGTCGGAGACGACGGCGCGGGGCTTCGGGGCGAGCAGCCCCGCCATCAGGCGCCCGAGCTGGTCGGCCGTCACCCCCGCGAGCAGGTCGGGCTCGAGGCCGGCGAACTCCTCCTCCGGCCCGGCGCGCCGGCCGTGGCTCTCCGAGGCCGCCTGCTCGAGGCGGACGAGCGCCTTCGCCGCCTCGGAGAAGGTGCGGCACTCGAGGAGGCGGGCGAGCAGGTAGTCGCGGGCCTCGAAGAGCGAGAGCTCCTCGTCGAGGTCGATGTCGTCGCTGCCCGGCAGCAGCCGGCGGCACTTCAGCTCGACGAGGGTCGCGGCGATCAGCAGGAACTCGGTCGCCACCTCGAGGTCGAGGTTCTCGAGGCGCCGCAGCTCGGCGAGGAAGCCGTCGACGATGTCGGAGAGGCGCACCTCGTACAGGTCCACCTGCTGGGCCGTGATGAGGTGAAGGAGCAGCTCAAAGGGACCGTCGTAGACGTCCAGGTGCACCTCGTAGGCCATCGCGCCGAGGCTACAGGGCGACCCCGGCCCCGAGGCGGACCCCCGGGGTGGGCCGCGACGCCCGCCCTGTGCTGCGCCCCGTGCAGAGTAGCGCCCACTGCAATTATGTAGTGTGTGCAGAAATGAGCGCCTCCCCCCTCGTCCCGGCGCGCGTCGCCGCGCTCGAGCTCGCCGTCGTCGAACAGGCCGCGGCCGAGCTCGCCGCCCTCCCGCCCGGCCGGCGGGAGCGCAAGAAGCTCACCACCCGGATGGCCCTCAAAGCGGCGGCGATCGACCTCGTCGGCGAGCGCGGCTACTCCAACGTCACCGTCGAGGACATCGCGGACGCCGCGGACGTCTCGGTCCGCACCTTCTTCAACTACTTCGCCTCCAAGGAGGCGGCCGTCGTCGGCAACGACCCCGAGATCGTGGAGGAGATGTGCCTCCACCTCGCGGCGCTCCCCCACGGCCTCACCCCCCTCGAGACGCTGCGCACGGTGCTCCTCGAGCGCATCCGCGCGATCGGCGAGACCATCGACCTCTCCGGCGAGGAGCACGGTGTCTGGCTGCGCCGCGTCGCCGTCGTCCGCTCCCAGCCCGAGGTCCTCCTCGCCTACACCAAGCACCTCGCGATGGTCGAGCGCGCGCTCGCCGACGCTCTCGTCGAGTGGCTCGGCGGCGACGAGGAGCTGCGCTCCTACGCCGCCCTCGTCACCACCTGCGCGATGGGGGTGCTGCGCGTCGCAATCTGCGGATGGGGCGGCGAGGGCGGCGCCCCATCGCTCGTCGCCTTCGCGGACTCCGCCTTCGAGCTGCTCGGGCGCGGCCTCCCCCTCGGCGTGCTGAGCATCGGCGAGGCCGCCCCCACCACCGACGACGCGAACGAGGAGATTGCGCGATGACCGACGAGATGACGACCGTGGCGGAGGCGGGAGTGGCACCCACCTTCGACCTCTCCCACCGCCGGATCCTGGCGATCATCAGCGCCCTCATGCTCGGGATGTTCCTCGCCGCCCTCGACCAGACGATCGTCTCGACGGCGCTGCCGACGATCGTCGCCGACCTGCACGGCGGCTCGCACATCGCCTGGCTGGTCACCGCCTACCTACTCGCCTCCACCGTCTCGACGCCGCTGTGGGGCAAGCTCGGCGACCTCTACGGGCGGAAGGGCTTCTTCCAGGCCGCGGTGCTGCTCTTCCTCGCCGGCTCGGTCCTCTCCGGCCTCTCCCGCTCGATGGGGATGCTCATCGCCTGCCGGGCCATCCAGGGCCTCGGCGGCGGCGGCCTGATGGTCGGCGCGCAGGCGATCGTCGGCGACGTCGTGCCGCCCCGCGACCGCGGCCGCTACCAGGGCCTCTTCGGGGCGACCTTCGGGGTCGCGAGCGTCATCGGCCCGCTGCTCGGCGGGATCTTCGTCGACGACCTCTCCTGGCGGTGGATCTTCTATATCAACCTGCCGGTCGGCGCGATCGCGCTCGCGGTGATCGCCAGCCAGGTCCCCGGCCACCTGCGCCGCGTCCACCACGACATCGACTACCCGGGGATCGTGCTGTTGAGCCTCGGGGTCACCGCCCTCGTGCTGCTCACGAGCCTCGGCGGCACGACCTATGCCTGGTCGTCGACGCCGATCTACATCCTCGGCATCTCCGGCGTCGTGCTGCTCGCCGCCTTCGCGGCCGTCGAACGCAAGGCCAAGGAGCCGGTGCTGCCGCTGCACCTGTTCTCGGTGCGCACCTTCACCGTGGCGAGCGTCGTCGGCTTCATCGTCGGCTTCGCGATGTTCGGGGCGATCACCTTCCTGCCGCTCTTCTTCCAGGTGGTGAAGGGCGCCAACCCGACGAACTCCGGGCTGCGCCTGCTTCCGCTCATGGCCGGCCTGCTCGTGATGTCGATCGGCTCGGGGCAGGTGATCGCCCGCACCGGCCGCTACCGCGGCTTCCCGATCGCCGGCACGGCGATCATGACCCTCGGCCTCTACCTGCTCTCCACCCTCACGCCGTCGACGAGCGCCTTGCTGCAGGCGCTCTACCTCGTGCTCCTCGGCATCGGCCTCGGCTCGGTGATGCAGGTCCTCGTGCTCGTCACCCAGAACGCCGTCCCCCAGTCAGAGCTCGGCGTCGCCACCTCGGGGGCGACCTTCTTCCGCTCGATCGGCGGCTCCTTCGGCGCGGCGATCTTCGGTGCGATCTTCTCCAATGTCCTCGTCGGCAAGCTCGCGCACGACCTGCACGGCGTCACGATCCCGAGGAGCCTCGGCGCCTCGAGCATCACCCCCGCGGTCCTCGACCGCCTGCCGGAGCTGATCCGCCACGGCTTCGTCGCCGCCTACTCGAGCTCGATCCAGGTCGTCTTCTTCGTCGCGGTGCCGATCTCGTTCCTCGCCTTCCTCGGCACCTGGTTCATCCCGCACGTCGAGCTGCGACGCGGCGGCCCCGCTCCCGCCACGGCGGCGACGCCTGAGAGAGTGGGCGCGACGGCCGACGCCGTCGGCTGACGGACGGCCGAGCCCCTCCCCCTCCCCCAACTCGAAGGAGCACCTCCCGGTGGACCGATTCTTCGCCGCGCTCGGGCGCGTTGTCGTGCGCTTCCGCTTCCTCGTCGTCATCGCCTGGATCGCGCTGATCGTCGTCTCCAGCCACGCGCTCCCCTCGCTCGGGAGCGAGGTGAACAACGACAACAGCCAGTTCCTGCCGGCCACCGCCCCGAGCTCAGAGGCGGCGAACCTCGCCGCGCCGATCCTCGGCGACCCCAACACCTCGAGTCAGATCCTCGTCGTGGCGGCGCGCAGCGGCGGCCTGCAGCCGAGCGACGCGGGCGCGATCGGCCGCGAGCTGGCGGCGCTGCGCGCCGTGCCCCGCGTCCAGTCCGCGGCGGTGCTCGGCCTCTCGAGCGACCGCGCCGCCGTCGAGCTCGTCGCCAACGTGCGGGTCAACCAGGCGGACATCACCACCCAGGACGACGTCGTGAAGGCCGTGGTGGCGACCTTCTCCCGCGCC
Source organism: Acidimicrobiales bacterium (assembly GCA_035533595.1). NCBI lineage: Bacteria > Bacillati > Actinomycetota > Acidimicrobiia > Acidimicrobiales > Acidimicrobiales bacterium. The sequence goes on along the minus strand of DATLTN010000004.1, from coordinate 40,211 downwards.
GGCGCTCCGCCGGGGCTGGCGCTCAAGGTGGCCGGGCCGATCGCGACCAACGTCGCCAACCAGCAGAACTCGAACAAGACCGGCAACAAGGTGCAGTCCTTCTCGTTCCTGTTCATCATCGTGCTGCTGCTGCTCATCTTCCGCTCCGCGCTCGCGCCGATCGTCACCCTCGTCCCCTCGGCGTTCGCGCTCCTCGTCTCGATGCGCCTCATCGGCGGCCTCGGGGCGCACGGCCTCAAGATCTCCGAGATCACCGAGCTGCTGCTGATCGTGCTGTTGATCGGCGCGGGGACCGACTACGGCCTGTTCCTCGTCTTTCGCGTCCGCGAGGAGATCCGCCGCGGCCTCGAGCCGCACGAGGCCGTGCGCCACTCGCTCGTGCGCGTCGGGGAGTCGATCAGCGCCTCGGCCGGGACGGTGATCTTCGCCCTGCTCAGCCTGCTGCTCGCGAGCTTCGGGATCTACAAGGCCCTCGGGATCCCGCTCGCGATCGGCGTCGCGGTGATGCTCATCGCCGGCCTCACCCTCCTCCCGGCGCTGCTCGCGATCTTCGGCCGGGCGCTGTTCTGGCCAGCCCGCCTCGACCGCGGCGTGACGCGCGACGGCACCTGGGGAAGGGTCGCGGCGCGCCTCGTCCGCCGCCCCGGCCTCACCCTCGCGACGGGCGTCGTCATCTTCGGCGGCCTCGCGGCGGGGGCGCTCAGCTACCACTCCGGCGGCTTCGGGGGCGCCGTCGACGCCCCGGCGGGGACGAACGCCGCACTGGGCAATGCGATCGTGGCCGCCCACTTCCCGCAGTCGAGCACCAACCCCGCAAACCTCGTCTTGCGCTTCGACAAGCCGGTGTGGGACGACCCCGGGGTGCTGTCGACGACGGCCTCCGCGCTGCAGGCGGCGGGGGACTTCCGGCGCATCGCCGGCCCCCTCGACGCCAACGGCGGCACGCTCACCCCCGCCCGCTACGCGGAGCTGCACGCAACCCTCAGCGACCCGCGGCTGCTCCCCCCGGTGCAGCCGGCGGCGAGCAACGTGCCCTCGGCCGACTACAGCGCCTACCGCTCCTCGGCCGCCTTCGTCTCGGCCGACGGGCGCACGATCCAGTACGCGGTGACGCTGCGCGCCGGCGACCAGCAGACGACCGCCGCCCTGCGGGCGACGCCGCGCATCCGTGCCGACGTCACCGTCGCGGCGCGGCGCGCCGGTGCCTCGGCGAGCGGTGTCGCCGGCGAGGCGGCCGCCCTCTACGACGTCTCCAGCACCTCGAACCACGACCTCGTGCACATCGTGCCGATCGCGATCGTCGCGATCGCGATCCTCCTCGCCCTCGTGCTGCGGAGCGTGGTCGCGCCGCTCTACCTGATCATCAGCGTCGCCCTCTCCTACTTCGCGGCGCTCGGGGTCTCGGCGATCGTCTTCATCGACATCGGCGGGAGCAGCGGCCTCACCTTCATCCTCCCCTTCTTGATGTTCATCTTCTTGTTGGCGCTCGGCGAGGACTACAACATCCTCGTGATGACCCGCATCCGTGAGGAGGCGCACCGTCACGAGCTGCGCGACGCGGTCGTGCGCGCCATCGGCCGTTCCGGGCCGACGGTCACCGCGGCGGGCCTCGTGCTCGCCGGCACCTTCGCCGTCTTCGGTGTCGTCGGCGGCTCCGGGCCGGGCGGCGACCAGATCCGCGACATCGGCTTCGGCCTCGCGATCGGGATCCTCATGGACACCTTCCTCGTCCGCACCCTCCTCGTCCCCTCGACCGTGGCGCTGCTCGGGAAATGGAACTGGTGGCCGATGCGCATCGAGCCGGAGATCGCCGCGGCGCCCGACGACGAGGACTGAGGGCCCCGCGAGGGAGCCGGGGGGCGGCCGCCCGGCCGAATAACCTCGGCGGATGGCACGCATCCTCTCGGGCATCCAGCCCTCCGGCGCCCTCCACCTCGGGAACTACCTCGGGGCGGTGCGCCAGTGGGTGGCGAACCAGTCCGAGTCGGCCTTCTACTGCGTGGTGGACCTGCACGCCCTCACCCTCGAGATCACGCCGGACGAGCTGCGGGACAACACCCTCGACACGGCGGTGAGCCTGCTCGCCGCGGGCCTCGACCCCGAGCGCTGCACCCTGTTCGTGCAGAGCCACGTCCCCGCGCACAGCGAGCTCAACTGGCTGCTCGAGAGCGTCGCCTCCTTCGGCGAGCTGCGGCGGATGATCCAGTTCAAGGAGAAGGGTGGCGACCAGGAGGCGGTGCGCGTCAGCCTCCTCACCTACCCCGTGCTGATGGCCGCCGACATCCTCATCTACCAGGCCGAGGAGGTCCCCGTCGGCGAGGACCAGCGCCAGCACATCGAGCTCACCCGCGACCTCGCGATCCGCTTCAACAACCGCTACGGCGAGACCTTCACCGTCCCCGAGGCGGTCGTCCCGAAGGTCGGCGCGCGGGTGATGGACCTGCAGCACCCCGAGCGCAAGATGTCGAAGTCGCTCTCCTCCCCCCTGGGCACGATCCTGCTCAACGACGGCCCGGACGAGCTCACGCGAAAGGTTCGACGCGCCGTCACCGACGCGGGGTCAGAGGTCGGCTACGACCCCGAGCACCGGCCCGGCGTCGCCAACCTCCTCGACCTGCTCGCCGCGGCGACCGGCGGCGAGCCCGCTGCGCTCGCCGCCGGCTTTTCCAACTACGGGGGGCTGAAGTTGGCGGTCGCCGAGGCGCTCGTCGAGCTCCTCCGCCCGATCCAGGAGCGCCTCGCCCTCTACCGCGCCGACCCGGCCCAGGTGGCGGCGGCGCTCGCCATCGGTGCGAGCAAAGCACGCGAGGTGGCCGCACCGACCCTCGAGCGGGCGCGGGCGGCGATGGGCCTCACCGCGCGGGGCGCCCTCCCCTAGACGCGGGCCGGCCGAGCGCCCCCGCCGGGGCAATCCCGGGCACCCTCGCCTACCGTTACGAGTGCCGCACATCGATCGGCACTTGGAGGGGCCGGCCTTCGCGATCGGTCCCAGAGCGGGGGCACCATGGAGTATCGCCAGCTCGGCACGACCGGCCTCGTCGTGTCCGCGGTCGGCTTCGGCTGCGGAGGGACTGGCGGGCTGTTCGTGCGCGGCGACGACGCTGCGCAGCACGCGGCGACCGAGCGCGCCCTCGAAGGCGGGATCACCTATTTCGACACCGCCGCCGCCTACGGCGACGGGCTGTCCGAAGAGAACCTCGGCCGCGTCCTTCGCGATCTCCGTGCCGCGCCGCTCGTCGGCACCAAGCTGCGCGTCGCCCCCGAGGAGGCCCCCGACGCCGCGGCGGTGGTGCGCGCCCGCTTCGCGGAGGGCCTCGCGCGCCTCGGCTTGGAGCGGGTCGCGGTGCTCACCATCCACAGTCGTCTCGGCGTCGAGCCGGGGGAGCTGCGCGCCGAGGTGCTCACCGGCCCCGTCGCCGACGCGCTCGCCGAGCTGAAGGGCGATGGCCTCATCGACGCCTTCGGCTTCACCGGTCTCGGCGAGACGAGCGAGCTGTTGAAGGTCGCGTCGAGCGGGCGCTTCGACACCTTCCAGTGCTACTACAACGTCCTCAACCAGAGCGCGCTGCTCCCCAGCAGCCCCGACGGCGTCGCGCAGGACTTCAACGGGCTGCTCGGGGTCGCCACCTCGCATGGAATGGGGGCATTCTGCATCCGTCCGCTCGCCGCCGGGGCGCTCGGCGGGACGCCGCAGCGCCACCTCCTCGCGGGTGGATCGGGACGGCCGATGGCCCGCGGCGAGGAGTACGGCGAGGACCTGCGCCGCGCCCAGTTACTCGAGTCACGCCTCGGAGAGCTCGGCGCCGCCGCGCTGAGCGAGCTGGCGCTGCGATTCGCGCTGAGCGAGCCACGCCTTTCGAGCGTGCTCGTCGGCTTCTCGGACCGCGCGCAGGTGGAGATAGCGCTGGGTCATGAGGCGCTCGGAGCGCTCTCGGTCGACAGCCTCTCATCGCTTCGTGCTGTGAGCGGGAACGAGCAGAGCTAGCACCGCCGCGCCAACCGAGCGCGCCCCGTCCTCAAAGTTCACGCCGAGGCCGCGTCTTGTATCCTCAGGAAGGGGCCGCTCGGCGTGCTTCGCCGCCGCCGACCCGACGGCCCTCGCAATCGGCGTCACAGGGGGGAGTGCTCTATGGCACCCGAAGCGGCGGCCGCGAAAGCGGCATCACCGATCTACAGCTCGGACGCGATGGCCGACGCCCTGCGCGCCCTCGGCTACCGCTACCTGCCGCTCGTCCCGGGATCGAGCTTCCGGGGCCTGCACGACTCGCTCGTGAACTACCACGGCAACACGGCCCCGGAGATCATCCTCTGCCTCCATGAGGAGGTGGCGGTCTCGCTCGCCCACGGCTACGCGAAGGCGACTGGCACGCCCTGCGCGGCGGTGGTCCACGACCTCGTCGGCCTGATGCACGCCTCGATGGCTGTCTACAACGCCTTCTGCGACCAGGTCCCCGTCGTCGTACTCGGCGGCGGTGGGCCCGTCGACACCGCGATCCGCCGGTCGAAGGACTGGGTGCACTCCGCACAGACCCAGACCGAGCAGGTGCGCGAGTTCGTGAAGTGGGTCGACGAGCCGGCAACGACCGAGGCGACGATCTCGGCGATCTACCGCGCCCATCAGTTCGCCGCCTCAGCGCCTCCAGGGCCCTGCTACGTGACGATCGACATGGGCCTCCAAGAGGAGCTCCTCGCGGAGAACTTCCGCTCTCCCGAGCTCAGCGACTACGCCCCCGCGCCCCCGATCGCCCCCGATCCGTCGGTCGTCGAGCGGGCCATCGAGCTGCTCCGAGGCGCGCGCTTCCCGCTCGTCGTGGGCGGCCAGGTGGCGCGCGACCCCGCCGCCGCCGAGCTGCTCGGCGCGCTCGTCGAGTCCCTCGGGGCGGCCTACCAGGACGACGACAACCTCGTCGGCTTGGCCACCAACCACCCGCTCAACCTGACCGGCGACGACAACCTGCTGAAGGAGGCCGACGTCGTGCTGTTCACCGACGTCGCCGACCCTTCGGTGCTCCTCCCCGAGGGCGATGCCAAGCCCTTCCTCATCGACCTCTCGCTCGGTGATCTGCGCATCAAGTCCTGGAGCAACGCCTTCGGCCTGCCGATCCGGCGCGACCTGCACCTCCTCGCCGACCCGATGGCCGGGCTGCGCGCTTTGGCTGCGCACGCGGCGACGCTCCCCGCCGAAGACCAGCTGCGGGCGCGCAAGGCCGCCGTCACCGAGCGCGCCGCCGCGCTGCGCGACGCCGAGCACGCCGAGCTCGCGGCGCACTGGGACGACTCGCCGATCTTCGGCGGCCGCCTGATCGCCGAGACCTTCGCCGCGGTGAAGGACCTCGACTGGTTCCTCATCCTGCGCAACACCCGCAACTGGCTCGAGGGCGTCTGGGAGTTCACCGGCTCGGGGCAGTACCTCGGCCACTCTGGGGGCGGCGGCGTCGGCTACGGCCCCGGCGCGGCCGTCGGTGGCGCGCTCGCAGCGCGCGACCGCGGGCAGTTCGCGGTGGGCATCGTCGGCGACGGCGACCTGTTGATGGCGAACACCGCGCTGTGGACCGCCGTCCACTCGAAGATCCCCGCACTCTTCGTGGTCAACGACAACCGCTCGTTCTACAACGACGAGACGCACCAGCAGCGAGTCGCCCGCTCGCGAAAGCGCCCCGTGGAGAACGCCGGCGTGGGCATCGCGATCGACGAGCCGCCGGTCGACTTCGTTGCGCTGGCGCGCGCCTACGGCTGCTTCGCGGAGGAGACGGTGACCCACCCCGGGGACCTCGCTCCCGCCCTCGACGCGGGCGTGAAGGCAGTGCTCGCGGGCGGCGTCGCCGTGATCCAGGCGATCACCGCACCTCGCGAGGGTTAGGACCTGACCCCCGAGACGTGCTCGCGAGACGATGCGCGGGGCGAGGAGGACCGTCGTGGGGGGCGACGGCAGCTAGTGCACCGCACGAACGCGGCGAACCTCCGTTCCCCACCCCTGTTTCCGAGGTCACCGGCCAGTCGCTCGCTGGAACTGTCCACGGCCGCGGGCAGCGGCGTCGCTCGACCTCGATGATCTCGGGTCGTACTGGACGGGCCAGAAGCGATCGAGCAGATCAGGATCACCCGTCATGATCACCACCTGCCCGCGCGTCAACCTGCGCAGCTTGGCGACGCCGTCGGCGAGTCCCGGTCACTGATGGACCGTGAACACCGCCATCGCCCCGTCGAACTCGCCGTCGGCGAAGGGGAGCGCCTCGGCGACGCCATCCACCGCCTGGGCGAGGCCAACGGGCCGCGGCGCGGGCATCGATGCCGGAGCGCTCAAAGACAGCCAGCACCCGCCCTGCTGGCTCGTAGGAGCCCGCGCCCGCACCCACCTCGGGGACACGACGGGCGCCACCGAGCGCGACCTTGCGGCTCGCGGCGATCCTCCGGTTGGGGCGGCGACAGCGCGAGTAGGCGTAGCCGATGCTGTCGTAGTCGGCGCCGCTGGCGCTCGCGTCAGGACATCGGTCGACCGACTCAGTAGCCGTCGGTCACTACGTTGGCGAGCTCCTCGCGGCGGGCGAAGCGGCCGAGCTGCTCGCGGATGAAGGCGAGGACCTCCGGGCGGGCGAGCGGGCCGCCGGCGACGTGCGGGGTGATGAAGACGTTCGGCGTCGAGAAGAGGCGATGGCCGTCGGGGAGCGGCTCGGGATCGGTGACGTCGAGCACCGCTGCGATCCGCTCGGCCTCGAGCGCCTCGATGAGCGCGTCGGTGTCGACCACCTTGCCGCGCGCCGCGTTCACGAGCAGGGCGCCGGGCTTCACCTTCGCAAGGAAGTCGCGATCGACGAGGCCTTCGGTCTCTCCGGTGAGCGGGACGAGGAGGACGATCACGTCGGCCTCGGGGAGGAGCCCGGGGAGCTCGGCGAGGGTCTGCACCCCCGGACGGGCGGTGCGGGCGACGCGGAGGAACTCGGTGCCGAAGGGCGCGAGCCGCTCCTCGACCGACTCGGCGATCCCGCCGTAGCCGAGGAGCAGGACCTTCTCGCCGATCAACCGGCGGGCCTCGCGCTTGGACCAGCGGCCGGCGCGCTGCTCGTCTCTGAAGAAGGGGAAGGCCTTGTACTCGGCGAGGATCGCGCCGACGACCCACTCCGCGACCACCGCGTACGAGCCACGTGCCGAGCAGAGCTTCACGCCGGGGGGGATCTGGGCGGCGACGTTGTCGACACCGGCCGAGGTCGTCTGGATCACCTCGAGGGAGGTCATTTTCGAGAACCACTCGGCGAGCGGCGGCCGGCCGGCGCCGAGCACCACGTAGCGGACCTCGCTGAGGCGCGGGTCCGCCTCGGGCTCGGTGGGGATCTCCTCGATCTCGAGGCCCTCCGGCGCCCCCTCGATCAGGGCCCGCATCCCCGGTCCCACCCACACCAGCGCTTTCTCCATCCCCACTCCCTCTCGCCTCCCCGAGATTACGGGGGAGGGCGACCGGGGCGCAGATCGAGCGCGACCTCAGCCGAGGAAGTCGAGGACCGCCTTGGAGAACTCGCCGGCGTTCTCGTAGTGGACCTGATGCGCGCCCTCCTCGACGATCACGACCTGCGCGTCGGGGAGCATCGCCTGCAGCTCGTCGGCCTGCTCGCTCGTCGGGTCGCCACGCCCGAGGAGGAGGAGGGTCGGGACAGTGATCGACGGCAGCCGGCGGCGGAGGTTGAAGCGCTCGCGCTTCGCGCCGTCGGCCATCGTCTTCATCATCGCCCCGTGCGCGTCGGCGTAGCCGGGCTCGGCGAGGCGGGCCGACTTCGCGGCGGCGATCTTCTCCCGCTCGCCCTCGGAGAGCATCGGCGCGACCTTGTCGATCGCGGCGCGCACCGCGTCGGCGTCGGGGGCCTGGAAGTTGGAGAGACGGTTGTTCGCCGCCCCGTGGAAGCCGGGGTTGCCGGTCATCACGAGCTTGTGGACGCGGTGGGTGCTCTCGTAGCCGAAGAGGCCGGCGATCCAGCCGCCCATCGTCGCCCCGATGATGTGGCTCTTCTTCAGGCCGAGCGCGTCCTGGAACTCGCGGACGAAGTCGGTGAGGTACGGGAAGGCGTCGAGGTTCTCGGCGGTGTCGCCGGGCGGGAAGGTGATGAAGTCCGGCGCGAGGAAGCGGTGGCCGGTGCCGAGGAGCTCGAGCGCGGGGCGCCAGTCATCCGCGCCACCGGCGATCGCGACGCCGTGCAGCAGGATGACGGGCTCACCCTCGCCCTGCTCGAGGTAGCGGCTCGTCCCGTGGTTGAGCTTGACCGTCTTCTCCGCGAGTGCCGCCATTGCGTCCCCCCAAGTCACGAGGCCTCGGTGGCCCGGTTGCAATCTATTTGCCGCGCCCGGCGGGCGCCCGGGCCGCCCTTCAGCCGCCGCCGAGCAGGCGGGCGAGCGCCTCGCGATGGCGCTCGGGCGGTCGCTCGGCGTCGAGGACGAGGTCGGGGGCGGGCGGCGGCACCCAGCCGGCGCGGCTCCGCTCGACCTCGGCCCAGCCGAGCTCGGGCCAGTTGGGGATCGCCCGCACGCGGCCCTCGATGCGCGCACGGTGCAGCGCTGCGTCGGCGATCGTGCACACGACGAGCAGCGGCCTCGTCGCCAGGCGCTGCGCCAGCTCGCGACTGGCGCGCACCTCGGGCTCGCGGGCGACGCCGTCGAGGACGACGGAGCGGCCCTCGCGGAGCTGCGCCTCGGCGAGGCTGAAGAGCACCCGCCAGCCGACCACCCGCAGCGTCGACGGGTCGTCGTCGGCGACGAGCTCCCAGGCTCTCGGCACGGCGCGCAGCCCCGCGAGCGCCCAGTCGTGGCCGAGGACCGGCGCGCCGAGGAGCCCCGCGGCGGCGTTCGCCGCCGTCGACTTCCCCGTCCCGGGAAGGCCCGTGACGACGAGCAGCGTCGGCGTTGTCGTCGCGGTGGTGACTACTCCTCGAAGAGGTCGATCGCCATCTGCGGACAGACCCGTACGGCCTCCGCGACCTTGGCGCGCAGCTCCTCTCCGGGGTTCTCCAAGAGGAGGTGCGCCTTGTCGTCGTCACGCATCTCGAAGACCTCGGGCGCGGCCTCGACGCAGACGCCGTGACCGCAGCAGAGATCGAGGTTCAGCTCTACCCGCATGTGCCCACTCTCTCGTAGTTCGCCGGGGTTCGTTCGTCGCCGGTCAATTGCTCGCCGCCCGGTCGGAGTCGTAGTCGACCCCTCTCGAGCGGTACCAGCTGTAGATCCCGTCCCAGTAGCGCTCGGGGTCCATGTTGAGGACCTCCCCCGTCGCGGCCCGCGCGATCACGAGCTGGCCCCAGGCCTCGGGGTTGTGCTCGTTCCCCACCACCTGCAGGTTCCCCTTCCAGGTGCTGAGGTCGCCCATGTTGGTGAGGAAGCGCGTGAGGACCTTCGGGTTCGCCTCGACCGCCTCGCGCACCGCCCCCGAGTCGTCGCGGATCAGCACGGCGTCGGCGCCGTGGCCGGCTCGCCATTCTGCGTTCATCTCAGCTCCTAGAAGAAGGTGGTGACGACCTTCGCCAGGAGGACGTTCTGGTCGAGGAGGATCAGCCGCTTGGCGATCTTCCAGCCGGTCTCGGGGTCACGGCGCAAGATGTCCTCGCGGCGGCCGACGAAGAGGTTCACCTCGGTCTGCAAGCGGTTCTGCCAGACGAAGAAGTTGCTCTTCACGCTGACCTCGTCGCCCGCGGAGGAGACCACCCGGACGTTGGTGATCAGGTGGCGGATGCGCGAGAAGGGCTCCTCGCACCAGTGGACGCCGGTGTTGATCTGGCGGACGCGCCCGGCGAGCGTGCGCTTGCCCTCGTCGAACCAGGAGATCTCCCGCGACGCGTCGCTGTTCTCCCGGTGCTGCTCGCCGAACTTCACGTTGCGGCGAATAGGCATGTGGTAGTGGATGTCGTCGGCGATGAGCTCGATCCACTCGTCGAAGCGCCGCTCGTCGAGGAGCTCGGCCTCCTGGTAGTAGAACTCCTCGATCTCGTCGCGCAGCAGCAGGCGCTCGAGCGTCGCCTGCGCGGTGTCGGTCAGCATGTCGGGTACCTCCGGGTGATCGGCTGAGCGGGGTGGCAGGTGGCGCTGCCGAGCGCCACGTCGGTGAGGGAAGCCATGGTCAGAGCGCCCCGACGACGTCGACGCAATAGACCATGTCGTCGGTGCCGACCTTGGCGGGGTCGTTGGATTCGGTGATCTTCACGAAGAGCCAGCCGCCGTCGCGGGGGTTGCCCGTCACCTCGGCGGAGTCCCCGTTGCGGAGCTTGATGGTCGCCCCTTCGGGGAGATCGCGGATGAGGATCGAGTCGTTCACCGAGCTCGTCAGCTGGAAGGGGTCGACCTCGGCGTTGCGCTGCGGCACGGGGGCGGCGGTCTCGTCTCCGGCCATCACTTGCTCCACTCGCTCGTCGGCTTCACGGGGTAGATGTCGTCCCAGCTGTCGGCCTCCATGAACTCGATCCAGCGCTTGAGGCGCGACCGCTGGTTCTCCTCGGCGACCTGGTTGTTGAGGGTCATCCCGGGCGCGGTGTCGAGCGTGAAGTCCTTGCCGACGCCCATCTGGAAGTTGTAGGGGTAGCGCTGGGCGATGTGGCCGAAGCTCGCCGCCGAGGCGTAGTTCCAGTTCTCCATGTCGTCGGACTCGGTGAGGCCGCAGGGGCCGCCGTAGCGCATCATGTAGTGGCGCTGCGCGTCCTTCACGAACTGCGGTGCCTCCCGGTCGATCGGGTACTGCCGCCAACTCTCGGTCCTGCCGACGCCGGCCGGGTGCCAGATGAGGATGCGGTGCGGCTGGATGTTCACGTTCGGCCAGATGAGCGCCGTCTCGCCGACGATGTAGGTGTCCTTGTACTTCGCACGCTTCTTCTCGTTCTGGGCGCGGAAGTAGTCGTCGACGCCGGGCTCGGTCATCCAGGTGTCGGCGTACTCGGCGATGCCCGGCTGGTCGTAGATCGAGTTGTGGCCGCCGTGGCCGAGCTCGGGCACCGACATCTCGTAGGGCGTCTGCGGGAAGGGGGTGCGGATCCCCGAGCGGCTGCCGCCGTTCGCGTCGCCCTGCGGGCCGATCGCCGCGACGTTGATCGAACGGTGCGTCATCGCCCCGTGCGCACGGTCACCGTCGAAGCTGAAGCCCGGGAACTTCCAGTTGCAGGGGATGAACCACTTGTTGACCGGGGTGAAGACCTCGACGCCGTTGTCCTCGCCACCGCTCGACTGGAAGCACTGCCGCACGCCCTCGGCGTAGGGGCCGAGGTAGTCGACGAACTCGGGCGCGCCCTTGTCCCAGGTCGCCCAGATCGAGCCGTAGTAGTTGCACATCTTGGCGACCTCGGGGAGCCCCCACTGGCTCTTGTCGAGGTTGTCCTTCCAGGCCACGTCGTAGTACGGGACGCCCACCAGCCGGCCGTCGGTGTCGTAGCTCCAGCCGTGGAAGGGGCAGGTGAAAACGAGCGTGTTGCCGTCGTCGTAACGGCAGACCTTCATGCCGCGGTGGCGGCAGGTGTTGAGGAAGACGTGCAGCTCGTTCTTGCGGTCCCGGCAGAGGATCACCTCCTCCTCGCCCATGCGTGAGACCACGAAGTCGCCGACGTTCGGCACCTGGCTCTCGTGGCCGATGTACAGCCAGGCGCGCGCCCAGACCTGCTCGAGCTCGCGGTTGTAGAGCTCCTCGCTCACGTAGATCTCGCGGCTCACGAGGCCCGCCTCGAGATCGACGAGGCCGCGCAGCGAGCTCCCCGGCGAGTTGATCAGCGACGTCATGGTTCCTCCTTGTTCCTGGCTACTGGCGTGTTCGTGCTGCGGGTTCCGCCCCGCTCAGCGGGGCCCGTCCTCCCTCTCGGGGGCGGTGAGGGCGAGCTCCTCGAGCGAGGCGATGGCCGCGGCGGAGAGCGGCCCGGCCTCCACGGCGGCGACCGCGTCGGCGACGTGCGCGGGCTCGGAGAGGCCGAGGATGAGCGTCGAGACCCCGGCCTTGCCGAGGACGTAGCGGGCGGCGGCGCGCGGCAGCGACTCGTCATAGGAGCGCGCGAGGGCGGCGACCCGCCCGGCGTGGCCCTCGCCCGGCCCCGCGCCGGTGAGGGTGCCGCGCGCCAGCACCTGGATGGCCATCACGCCCATCCCCTTCCCCGCGGCGTAGGCCGCGACGGCGCCGTAGTCGGCCTCGGGGAAGTTCGGCGGCACCTTCACGAGCGCGCTCGGGTCGAGGAGGTTGATCGAGGCGTTGAGCGCCCCGAAGACGCCGCTGTCGATGAGCTCGGTGATCGCCGCCGGCTCCCCGCCGTAGGCGGTGAAGCCGACGGTCGTCGTCGTGCCGGCGGCGAGGAGCTCCTGGAAGGCGGCGACGACCCCGTTGCTCGCGAACATGTCGTCGAGGGAGAGCTGGGCGCCGACCGCGTAGCTCCCCGCGGGCTTGTGGAAGACGCGGTTGTGGAGCATCAGCGCGTCGACCGAATCAACGCCGAGGCGGGCGAGGCCCTCCTCGAAGTTACGCAACACCGCCGAGCGCGGGTCGGCGAGGTCCTCCTCTTGGAGGACGACCTTGGTCGAGATCGTCGGGTGCGCGTCGAGGATGCGCAGCGCCCTTCCGAGGTTGCTCTCCGAACGGCCGTCGCCATAGGCGGCCGCGGTGTCGAAGTAGCTGATCCCGGCGTCGAGGGCGGCGCGGATCGTCGCGATCCGCAGCTCCTCGTCGTCCTCGACCATGAGGCGGGCGTTGCCGCCACAGCCGAAGCCGATCACGGGCAGGCGGATGCCGCTGTTGCCCAGCTCTCGGTGCTCCATCGACGGCTCCGCTTCAGATCCGGCAGGGGCGCGGGCGGCCCCACCCCGTGGCACGAGGGTCCCACAACGAAGGGCGGGCGGCGTGGCGGCCCGCGCGCTCCCCGCTACCGGTCACCGTGCACCCTTCCTCCCGCACTCCCCCCGAGCGCTTTCCTGCACCTTAGAAAGCGGGCAATACTTCTGTCTACTGAATTATTCGCAAGGATTGGTTGCGCTAGATGCAATCCGAACCGGACCTCAACCTCCTCATCCTCCTCGATGCGCTGCTCAGCGAGGGGAGCGTCACGGGGGCGGCGCGGCGCCTCAACCTCTCGGTCCCGGCGACGAGCCGCGGCCTCGAGCGGGTGCGGCGGGCCCTCGGCGACCCGGTGATGGTGCGCGCCGGCCGCGGCCTCGTGCCGACGCCCCGTGCCCTCGCGCTGCAGGCCGAGGTGCACGAGCTCGTGAACGGCGCGCGCGCGGTGATGGCGCGGCCCGCGGAGCTCGACCTGGCGCGCATCGAGCGCGAGTTCCAGGTGATGACGGGCGACCTCGTCTTCCCCGTCGCCACGCTCATCGAGCGGGTGCACCGCGAGGCGCCGCGGGCGACGTGCGGGTGGAGCGTGCTCACCGGCTCCACCGTGCTGCTCCGGGACTCCCCCGTCGACCTCGTCATCGGCGTGGTGCGCGACTTCCACCCCGTCTCGCAGTTCGAGCCGGAGGTCGTCGTCGAGCCGCTGCGGACCGACCCGCTCGTCGGCATCGCCCGCGCCGGGAACCCGCTGCTCGAGGGCGAGATCGACCTCGAGAGCTACCTCGCCGCCGACCACCTCGTGAACTCCCGCCAGGGACGGCTGCAGGGGCCGATCGACCACAAGCTCGCCGAGATGGGGCGCAAGCGCCACGTCGTCGCCTCCACCGCCACGCTGTGGTCGACCGTCGTCCTCCTCCTCGAGACCGACATCGTCGGCGCTGCCTCGCTGCGCGTCGCGCACACCCTCGAGCGCTTCGGCCTCGCGACTTTCGAGCTCCCCTTCGACAAGGTGCCGACGAGCGAGCTCTGCCAGGCCTGGCACCCCCGTTACGCCGCCGACCAGGCGCACGCCTGGCTGCGCGGCGTCGTCCGCGAGATCGCGACCGCCCCGGAGTGAGCCGCCGCCTGTCGCGGGGGGCGCGCCCCCGGCGATAGCGTGCGCGGCGGCGGCGACCGCGTGGGCGGTCGGTGACCGCAACGTTGGGGGGAAGCGACATGGTCCGTGTGGCGACGAAGGTCATCGACGGGGACGGCCACGTACAGGAGGACCTGGCGGCGATCGCCACGCACCTGCCCTCTCCCTACCGGGAGATCATCAGCCGCCGCCCGGAAGGCCTCTTCCCGCCGCTCGACCACTTCCACTCGGCGCACGCCGTCGAGACGCCCCCCGCTCGCGACGGCCGTCCCGTCGTCGGCCCCGAGGGCTGGGGCGCCTTCCTCGACGACGTCGGCATCGAGCGCACCGTCCTCTACCCGACGCGCGGCCTCGCCGTCGGTCACATCGAGAGCCTCGACTACGCCGTCGCCGCGACGCGCGCCTACAACGACTGGCTGCACGACACCTACGTCGCCGCCGACCCCCGCTTCAACGGGATGGCGCTGCTGCCGATGCAGGACCCCGAGGCGGCGGTCGCCGAGCTGCACCGCGCCGTCACCGAGCTCGACATGCGCGGCGCGATGCTCCCCTCGAACGGCCTGCCGATGCTGCTCGGCTCGAAGGCCTACTGGCCGGTCTACGCCGAGGCCGAGCGCCTCGGCTGCTGCCTGTCGATCCACGGCGGCTCCCACGACCGCTTCGGGATGGACCACCTCAACCGCTACGTCCCGGTGCACGCCCTCGGCCACCCCTGGGGGCTCGTCGTCAACTTCGCGAGCGTCATCTACAACGGGATCTTCGACCAGTTCCCCGGCGTGCGGATCGCCTTCTTGGAGGGGGGCGTCGCCTGGCTGCTCCTCTGCCTGGAGCGCTTCCACTCCTCCCACGAGACCCACTTCGAGCACATCCCGCCGGGGAGCTTCGGCCTCCGCGAGGAGCAGCGCCCCGACCGCTACATCATCGAGCAGATCGAGGCGGGACGGCTGTTCATCGGCTGCGAGACCGAGGAGCTGACGATGCCCTTCGCGCTGAAGATCGTCGGCAACAAGCCCTTCCTCTACTCCTCGGACTTCCCCCACGAGGTGACCAACGACAGCTGCCGCCACGACATCGGCGAGCTCAACGAGAGCGAGGAGCTCTCCGAGGAGGACAAGTCGGGAATCCTCTGGCGCAACGCCGAGCGCTTCTACCGCTTCTGATGGCCGAGGCCCTCGCGGCGGTCGTCACCGCCTACCACCAGCCCCTCGAACTCGTCGGGGTGCCCGTCCCCGAGCTCGACGGGACGGCGATGCTCGTGCGCATCGAGGCCTCGACGCTGTGCGGCACCGACGTCCACCGCTGGGAGGGGGGGCTCCCCGACGACGCGCTGCCCTACATCACCGGCCACGAGCCCTGCGGGGTGATCGAGGAGCTGCACGAGCCGCGCAACGACATCCTCGGCCGCCCGCTCGCCGTCGGCGACCGCGTCGTCTGGAGCTACGTCGCCTGCGGCCAGTGCTACTTCTGCACCGTCGCCCTGCAGCCCTGCCTCTGCCGGGGGCGGGCCTCCTGGGGGCACAACCGCGCCGACCGCCATCCCTACCTGCTCGGCAGCTGCGCCGAGCTGATGTACGTGCCGCGCGAGTGCCACGCCGTGCGGGTCCCCGACGGGGTCTCCTCGGCGACCGCGGCGGCCGCCTCGTGCGCCTACCGGACGATCATGCACGCCTACGACCGCCTCGGCGCGATCAAGGCGCACGAGAGCGTCCTCATCCAGGGGAGCGGGCCGCTCGGCATCTTCGCCGCAGCGGTCGCCCGCGAGCACGGCGCGAGGCAGGTGCTGCTGATCGGCGCGCCGGCCGGCCGGCTGCGCATCGCCGAGATGATGGGCGTCGACGGCCTCCTCGACCTCGGCGAGGTCCCCCACCCCGCCGACCGCCGCGCCTGGGTGCGCGAGCAGACCGCTGGGCGCGGCGCCGACGTCGTGATCCAAGCGGCCGACAACCGCGCCGTCCCTGAGGGCCTCTCGATGCTGCGCGACGGCGGCCGCTTCGTGAGCGTCGGCGTCGGCGGGAAGGCCGAGATCGAGGTCGGCAAACTCCCCGGCGAGTGCACGCTCTACACCGTGCGCTCCGGCGAGCCCCGCCACTGGCTGCAGGCGCTCGACTTCCTCGACGCCCACCGCGCCCGCTACCCCTTCGAGGAGATGATCAGCGCCCACTACGCCCTCGGCGAGATCAACGAGGCGATGGCGCAGATGGCGAGCTACCAGGTGGTGAAGGCCGCCCTCTACCCCGGCGGAGTGCCGACGCGCTAGCGGGCGCTCGGACCGTCACCCGTTCACCAGATCGGCGCCGAGAAGGACTCTTCTGGTCTCCGACGGAACGCCGCACGGGTGGCGGTAGTGCGCGCGTTCTCGATGGCAGCACAACCGGCTTCCCGGCGCCGGCGGACAAAGGGTCAAGGCGGGACGCCCCAGGGGCGCTTGTGCTTCTCGCTCGCGAGGCACTCACGTCGTGGACGGGGGGGCTCCACGCCCGCCTTCCCGCAGGGGGGTGAAGGGCCCGCCGCAAGCCGCGCGCGAAGCACACGAAGGGCCTCATTTGCCGGGCTCGCGTGGACGGCTGACCCAGAATGTGACAGAGTTGTAATAGCAGTGAGGGGATCCCACAAAGGAATCCAACTGAAACTGCAATTGCATCGCAATAACCGTGCTCGTTCCGGCCCGGAATCCACAGGGGTTCCGCCCGGACCAAAAATAGGGGGAAACATGAAGGCACCGTCCACGGTCGGGCAGGGCACGCACCTTGCCCGCGTCGCACTGAGCGCTGCAATCGTCGGCGTCGGCGTCGGCGTGCCAGCGGCGGCAGCGAGCGCCTCCACGACGCACCGCGCCAGCCCAGCGATCACCGACCTCGCGAAGGGCCAGAACTACTACAAGGGCAAGACGCTGACGTTCGTGGCGCCGGACAGTCCCGGCGGCGGCTTCGACCAGTGGGCGCGGAACCTCGCCCCCGAGCTCGCCAAGTACCTCAAGGCCACGGTCAACGTGACGAACATCCCCGCCGGCAACACCGTCGCCGGCCAGGATGCCGTCGCCCACTCCGCGGCGAACGGCCTCACCGTCGGCTGGGCGAATGCGGGCCCGGACGTCGAGAACACCGTCCTCGGCCTCCCGGCATTGAACTTCAACCCCGAGCGCGAGGCCTTCCTCGGGGCGACCGCTCCGGGCCAGACGGCGGTCGTAGTCTTGAACTCACCCGCCTGTTCGCAGTTCACGAGCTTCGACAGCTTGGTAAACGGTTCGAGCACCGCAGCGAAGATCAAGGAGACCCTGCAGACCACCGGGACCGGCACCTTCCTCATGCTGATGCTCGACTCAGCCTTCGGGATTCAGTACCAGCCGATCACGGGTTACCAGTCGACCTCGGCGCAGACCCAGGGCTTCACTCGAGGTGACGGGTGTCTCGACGAGCTGCCCGCGGCTACGGCGGACTCGCTCGTGACGGGTGGCAAGGCGAGGGCGATCCTGCTCTCCGCTCCCTTCCAGTCCGGTGCCGCGATCGCTTCACACTTCGCCGGCGTCCCGACGGCTGCCCAGGAGTACGCGAAGCACAAGACGGTCATTGCCGGCTCCAAGGCACGCGCCGCCGCGTGGGCGACCTTCCTCGACATCCAGAACTCAACGCGCATCTTCTTCGCCCCAGTGGCAACGAAGACGCCAGAGCGGGACGCCCTGACGTGGGCCTTCCAGAAGTCGATGAAGGACCCGACGCTCCTCGCGCTGTTGCGGGCCCAGGGCAACCCCACCGGCCAGGAGACCGGCGCGCAGGCCAAGGCAAGCTACGTGCAGTTCCTGAAGGACGCGCACCGGGAAATCGGCGTGCTGCACTCCGTCATCGGCTAACTGCGCACAACCGCTCAGCCGAGCGACTGGAAGGAGCCCCGGGATCAGTCCCGGGGCTCCTTCGCGTCGCTCCTCGAAATTGGCGCGTGGCGGCTGGCCCGATTGGCCCGGCGACCGGGGCCCGTCAGCCCGCGTTTAGCCCGCGTCCGCCCCGGCCAGTCCGGGTCGGGCAACCTCACGGGCCCGTGTCGGTGAATCGGAGGCGGCCAAGTACAAGAAGAGCATCGCCGCCTCCAAGGGCCGCAACTCGGCCTGGCAGACCTTTTTGGACCTCAACGCCGCGACGCGCATTCTCTCCGCCCCCGCCGCGACGGCCACTCCGGAGCGAGATGCCCTCATGTGGGCCTTCCAGAAGGCGATGCAAGACCAGGCGCTCATTGCCGCAGCGCAGGCCGAGGGCAACCCGGTCGGACAAGAGACGGCGACGCAGGCTAAGGATGATTACGCGAAGTTCCTGGCTGACGCGAAGCGTGAGGTTCCGGTCCTGCGGTCGGTGATCGGCTGGACAGCGAGCAACCCCGACACACGCCAGCAGCAGCAGCCGATGATTCCCCGGGCATTTGTCCGGGGAATCATCGCCTCGCCCACGGACACGAGGGGCCGCATGACGCGGCCGATGCCCTGCCCTGACCACAGACCCTGTGGGCGACGAAGACTGGAGGCTGGACTCGCCAGGGGAGGGCTGCGCCAGGTGCTCGTACGCGCATCCTCGGTGAGGGGCGGCTGGTGGTCAGCGACGCCGTGCTGCCCGCAGGCGAATTCCTGGCCCTCGGCCGCGCGGCCCCAACCGCTGGCGCGCGAGAACCAATGCCCTCGCGGGGCGAGTCAGACACTCAGCAGGCTGCCGGGAGCGGACTCGCGCACTGACCGGGTAAGGGTCGTCGGCGCGGCGCTCCCGCCGCGCGCTCAGATCAGAGGGGGAAGACCGGCGAGAGGGAGATGTGGAGCAGATTGAGGATCTCATAGGCCGCCACTACCATCACCGCGGCGCTGACGGCGCCGAAGATCGCCCGCTTCACGAGCGAGGGCATCACGTAGCGGGTGCCGAACAGCGCGTACAGCGCGCAGAAGGTCCCGAGGCCGACCTCGAAGCTGAACAGGTAACTCAGGGTGAGCAGGCTCGCGAACCACCCGAAGGCTGCGAGCTCCCTCGTGTACTGGCCGTGGCGCCCCCAGCTCTTGTCGTTGATCTGGGAGCGGCCCCCTCTGACCGAGAGCCGTACCGGGACCGGACCTACAGCGTCGGTGATGTCGCCGACGCTGTGGAGGCTCCCTTCACCACCGTCCACCGCGATGGTGCGCGCCCCGACACTCACGGGCTGGAGCTCGGGAGGGGGGGCCGGCGCTTTCGGGTCGAGGCCGGCGCCTTCGAGCAGCCTCTCTTCCTCGTGCTTGTCCGCGAGGTGGTGGATGTAATGGGAGATCTCCGTCGGAAAGCGCCAGACGGCCGCCGCGGCCGCGACGCTGCCGGCAATCATCGGCATCAGCCCGGTATTGAAGGAGTACTCGCTGGCCGTATAGATGAGGAAGGGAATCGTCACGCCAAGCACGAGGACGTTGGCGATCATTGCGAGCAAGGGGTACGGACGAAGCTTTTGCTCCCGGGCACGGAGCTTCTCGGCGCGCCGCACCGGGTCCGCCTCCTCGATTGGCGCGTTGTTCTTCTTCGCGTCCTTGTGGAACTGGAAGCCCTTGAGGCCGATGATCCCGAGGCCGACGGCGAACAGGACGTCCGCGAGCGGCCGCGCGAGGAAGCTCACCCCCGGGAAGATCTCGTGGGTCTGATAGATGCTCTGCTCGAGCTGCGGGCCGAGGATCAGGCCGATGCCGAAGACGGCGAGCGAGTACCGGAGGCGCCGCAGCGCGAAGCCCACGATCGCAAAGACGGCGACCTCGAGGACGGAGAAGAAGGTGACATCCGCGGCGAAGGTGCCAACCACCGAGATCGACATGATCAGCGGGACGAGGAACGGCCCCGGCACGCGCGTCACCTTGGCGAGCTGGGGGGCGGCGAGCAGGCCGGCAAGCGTGCCGACGAGGCCGCCGAGGGCGATGATCCACACCGTCTCATAGGCGAGGGTCGGGTACTTGGTGGTGAAGCCGAAGCCCGGCTGCACACCGCGGATGGTGAGCGCTGCGAGGAACAGCGCGCCGCCGACGCCTCCGGGGATCCCGAGGCCGAGGAGGGGGACCATCCCGCCCGCCTCCTTGGCGAGCGAGGAGCCCTCCGGGGCGATGATGCCTTCGGGGATCCCCGTCCCGAACTGGTCCCGCTTCTTCGAGAACTGCTGAGCGATGCCGTAGGACATGAAGTTCGCCGCGAAGCCGCCGATGCCCGGCACGATCCCGGTGACCACGCCGATGATGCCGGCGCGCAGCACGGCAAGCCAGTGGGTGAACGTGTCGCCCACCCCCTGCAGGACCTGCTTGCCGAATCCCTTCTCGAGGACGACGGCCGTCGACGACGCGACCTCGTTGCCCATCATGTCCTGGCGGGCGATCGTCGTCCCCGTACCGAAGACGAGCACCATCTGGGGGATGGCGAACAGTCCGACGAACAGGGCAACGAGGGAGATCCCCGAGTACAGGCCGACGGCGTTGAAGACATAGCGGTATTCGCCGGTGATCGGATCGGCGCCGACCGTCGAGAGCATCAAACCGATGCCGGCCGAGACGAGGGCCTTGGAGACGGCGTCGGTACCGAGGGTCCCCACGAGGAGCAGGGCGATGGTGATCAGCGCCACGTACTCCGGCGGGTGGAAGAGGCCGGGCAGGTAGTTGATGACCTGGATGAAGCCGATCAGGCAGCCGCAGCCGATGAGGCCGCCGAGCATCGTCGAGGAGGCCGAGATGCCGAGCGCCCGCCCCGCCTCGCCCCGCTGGGCCATCGGGAAGCCGTCGAAGGTGACGGCGAAGGCCTCCGGGTGGGCGGGGGTGTTGAGGAGGATGGAGGTGATCGAGGCGCTGAAGTAGCTCCCCGCCTGGGTCGCGAGGAACAGGCAGAGCGTTCCGGTGTTGTTGATGTGGTAGATGAAGGCGAGGATGATCGAGAGGACCACAGCGCCGCCGAGGCCGGGGATCACCCCGAAGATCATCCCGAGGAGCGAGCCGCCCACGAGGTAGGCGATCGCCGGCCCGTTGCCGAGAGCGGACAGGCCGCTGAACAGGTTATGGATCATTGTCGGGCGCTCAGACTCCCCCGGGGTCAGAAACCGTGCGTCGGTGGCGAAACGCTAGCGGAAGTGGTGACGAGGCAAAAGGACTCATGACGGGGCCCCGTCGCGGCGCTCGTCGTGCACGTCGTTGCTACGGGGCAGGGCCGCTTCGGGATGAGGGATCGGGCTAGCGGCCGGCGGGCGCGAGGCCGTAGAGGGCGCGGGCGTTGTCGTCGAGGATCCGGTCGATGAGCGGCGCCTCGACCGCCGCCGCCTCGCGCAGCCGCTGCAGCGCGAGCAGCTCGCTCGAGGTGTCGGCGTGACCGAAGTCCGTGCCGGCGACGAGGTTGTCCGGCCCCGCGTAGCGGATGATGTACTCGAGGTCGTCGTCGGTCTGGCAGGCGACGTAGAGGTGGTGGTCGCGCATCACGCTCGCCGGGTCGATGACCTCGCCGCGCCGGCTCTGGCGGCGCACGTAGTCGGCGACGACGTAGGGCACCCACTGCGCCTGCAGCTCGACGAAGCCCCAGCGGATGTGCGGGTAGCGGGCGGGCAGGCCGGAGGCGAGGATCGTCGAGAAGGCGACGATGCCGGGCACCTTGAAGCGCCAGATGCCGCTGTCGCCCTCGAAGATGTCGTGCAGGGCGAAGGTCCCGTTGGCGGCGTGGATCCCGACGGCGAGGCCGAGGCGGTCGATCTCCTCGAAGAGCGGCGCGAAGTACTCGTCGCTCGGCAGCCGCCCGCTCTGGCCCTCGAAGCCCCGCCAGAAGACGACCCCGGCGCCGTTCGCCGCGCCGAAGCGGACCTCCTCGATCGCCGCCTCGATGTCCATCGTCGGCGGGATCACGGCCCAGCTGAGGCGCCCCTCGCCCTCGGCGCAGCGCCCCGCCAGCCAGCGGTTGTAGCTGCGGCAGAGCGCCCGCTCGACCTCGGGGCGGTTGGTGAGGGGGCGGAGGAAGACCGTCGGGTAGATCACCTGCAGGTCGGTGCCGATCTCGTCCATCTGCTTGAGGCGCGCCGGCACGTCGGTCATCTCCCGCACGGCCTTGATGGCGTCGGTCTCCGAGACCGGGCCGGTGCGGATCAGCCGGCCGTCGATCACCCAGAAGCTGCCACCGCTGCGGCCGCCGCCCGGCACCTCGACGAGCGCCGGCGTGAAGGCCTTGTCCTCACCGTCGATGAAGGACCAGGTCTCCTCGCACTCGACGACGTGCGCGTCGGAGTCGATCGTGGCCATCTGCTGCACCCCCGTAGTCGGCGTGGCCGAGAAAATACCATCGCCCGGCGGGGGTCCCGGACGGGCCCGGGGCGGCGCCCGGCGGCGCGGCGGCGGTCCTGCTCAGGCGGCCGAGAGCGCCTGCTCGAGGGCGGCGGCGGCGCCGAGGAGGCGGGCGTCGTCGAAGCGCGCCGCGGCGAGCTGCACCCCGACGGGGAGGCCGCCCTCGCTCCCGCAGGGGAG
This sequence comes from Acidimicrobiales bacterium, assembly GCA_035533595.1. Taxonomy (NCBI): domain Bacteria; kingdom Bacillati; phylum Actinomycetota; class Acidimicrobiia; order Acidimicrobiales; species Acidimicrobiales bacterium. The sequence continues at coordinate 17,849 of DATLTN010000004.1, read as the reverse complement.
GGTGAGCGCCGGCTGCTGGGAGAGGTTGAAGGGGTGCGTGCAGGGCGTCCAGGTCGTCCAGTCGCCCGTCGGCCACCCCTCCGGCACGTCCCGGCCGGCGGCGAAGGCGACGATCGGCAGCGTCGGCGTGACGACGAGGTCGCACTCCAAGAAGAGCGCGCCGAGCGCGATCGCCACCTCCTGGCGCTCGCGCTGCAGCTCGAGGTAGTCGCTCGCGCTGAGCCCGGCGCCCGAGAGCGCGAGGGCGAGGAAGCCCGGGTCGAGCTCGCCCCGGCGCGCCGCGTCGAGGCCGCCGAGCAGCTGCGCGGCGCCCGCCGCGAAGAGGCCCCCGATGAGCGCCGCGGTGGGGGCGACCACCGTGCCCACCTCGTGCACCACGGCGCCGAGCTGCTCGAGGTGGCGGACCGAGCGGGCCGTCGCCTCCTCCACCGCGGCCGTCGGCGCCGCGCCGGCGAAGCCCGGGCTGTAGGCGACGCGCAGCCCGGTGACGGACTGCTCGCCCGGCCAGGGGGCCTGCCCGGCGCTCGCCGGGTCGCGCCAGTGCTGGCCGCGCAGCACCTCGAGCATCGCCCGCGCGTCGGCGACGGTGTTGGCGATCGGCCCGAGGTGGGCGACGGGGCCGAAGGGGCTGGGTGGCCAGGCCGGCACCACTCCGTGCGTCGGCTTCACCCCGACGGTCCCGCAGAAGCTGGCGGGGATGCGGATCGAGCCGGCACCGTCGGTGCCGAGGGCGAGCGGCACCATCTTCGCTCCGACCGCCGCGGCGCTGCCGCCGCTCGAGCCCCCGGCGGTGCGCGTCGGGTCGAGGGGGTTGCGGGTCACCCCGGTGAGCGGACTGTCGGTCACCGCCTTCCAGCCGAACTCGGGGGTCGTCGTCTTACCGAGGAGGACCGCACCGCCGGCGCGCAGCCGCTCGACGGCCGGCGCGTCGTCCCGCCAGGGCTGGTCGGGGTCGACGAGGCGCGAGCCGCGCCGCGTCGGCCAGCCGGCGGTGAGCACGAGGTCCTTCACCGCGACGGGCACGCCGTCGAGGGGGCCGAGCGGGCGGCGGGCGGCGTAGCGGGCGGCGGAGGCCGCGGCGGCCTCGCCGGCGCCCTCGGGATCGAGGAGGCAGAAGGCGTTCAGCTCCGGGTCGCGCGCCGCCACGGTGGCGAGGCACTCCTCGAGGACGTCGACCGGCGAGCGGTCGCCCGCCGCGTACGCCCGCGCCAGCTGGGTCGCGCTGAGCTCCATCGTGGCTCCTTTCCGGTGCGCCGCTGTCTCGGTGCGCCGCTGTGTCAGTGCTTCTGTCTCGGTGCCTCTGTGTCAGTGCGCCTCGAGGGCGCGCTCCTCCTCGTCGCGCACGAGCGCCGCGAAGCGGTAGACGACGTGCGCGAACTTCGAGAAGGGGGCGAGCACGAAGGCGCTGAAGACGGCGTCGAGGTGCACCGCCAGGAGCACCCCGTAGGCGGGGCTGCGGCGCGCGAGGAGGGTCGCGAGGCCGGTGAGGGCGAGCACGAGGAGCGTGCCGAGGAGGGCGTGGTCGGCGGCGAGCGTCGGGGCGTCGGCGGGGGCGGGGTCGGCGCGGCGCTTCAGCGCGAGCAGCGCGAGGCCGCCGGCGAGCATCGCCACCCCGCCGAGGAAGCCGAGGACGACCGGCGCCTGCAGGAGGCCGTAGGGAGGGGGGCTCGACAGCAGGTCCTCGTCGATCGCCGCGACGACGGTGGCCGCGAGCGCGAGGACGAAGCCGCCCGCCAACAGGCCGTGCGCGCGCCGGCGCGCCGGCGAGCCCTCGGCGCTCGGGTAGGTGCACTCGACCCCGGCGCTGCGCAACCAGCGCAGCGTCAGCGCGTCGTGGGCGGCGCGGGCGAGCGCCGCGAGGGGCCGCGCCCCGGGGGGAGGCGGGCCGACGTGGCGGAGGTAGTTGCGGGCGCCGAGCGCGAAGACGAGGAGCGCGACGAGCGCGCTCGCGATGCCGAGGGCGTCGAGGGCGGCGAAGGGGACGAGCGAGTAGGGCGAGGCCGCACTCGGGTGCGAGGCGGTGAGCGCCCCGAAGCGCCCGCTCCCGGCGAGCACGCCGACGAGCGCGGCGGTCACCGCGACGACAACGGCGAGCGGGCGGCCACGCCCGCCGAGGCGGGCGAGGGGGATGAGCTCGGAAAAGCTCTCGCGGCGCAGCTCGGCGAGGAGCCGCGGCGGGTTGAGCGCGAACTCGTGCGGCGGCGCGTACATGCACGCGTAGTAGCAGGCGCGGCAGTCGTGGCAGAGGTTGGCGAGCTGGGTGAGGTCGCCGTCGGTGAGGTTGATGCGGCGCTCGAGCGCGGGGTAGACGGCGCAGTAGCCCTCGCAGAAGCGGCAGGCGTTGCAGATGTCGAGCTGGCGGCGGGCCTCGTCGGCGAAGGTCACGCCGCCGCCCGCGCCGCGCTCGTGCCGGCGATGCGCCCCCAGACGCTGCCGATCGTGAGGCCGAAGCCGGCGAGGTAGCCCGAGGACAAGACGTTGCCGGACATGATCTCCCCCGCCGCGAAGACGTTCGAAAAGACGCTCCCGTCGCCCTTGCGGACGCGGGCGTCGGCGTCGACGGCGACGCCCAGGTAGGTGAAGGTGATGCCCGGGACCATCGCGATCCCGTAGTAGGGGGGCGTGTCGATGCGCTGCGCCCAGTGGCTCTTCTCGGGGGTGAGCCCCTCGGTGTGGCAGTCGTCGAGGAGGGTCATGTCGAAGGTGCCGCCGGGGACGACCGCGGCGTTGTAGGAGGCGACGGTCTCGGCGACGCGCGCCGCGTCGAGGCCGAGCTGTCCGGCGAGCTCCTCGAGGGTGTCGGCGCGGTAGGAGCCGTACATCGGGGGCAAGAAGTTGCGGTTCACCTTCTCGTCCCACAGCGAGTAGGCGATCTGCGCGTCCTGCTCGGCGATGTTGCGCCCCCAGATCGCGTAGCGCTTCGGCCACAGCTCCTCGCCCTCGTCGTAGAAGCGCAGCCCGTGGCGGTTGACGACGACGCTGAAGGGGATCGAGTCGAGGCGCGTCGCGATGCCGCCGTCGTAGCGCGGCGAGCGGGCGTCGACGGCGACGGCGTGGAAGCCCCTCTCCTCGCCGGCCTTGTCTGCGCCGAGGCCGTAGAGGCACTCGAGGATCCTGCCGTCGTTGGTCTCCGGGCCGCGGATCACGTAGTTGTAGGCGGCGTCGCCCCAGTAGCGGGCGAGCCAGTCGATGTTCGCCTCGAAGCCGCCCGCGGCGCAGACGACGGCCCTGGCGGCGACCTCGAAGCGCTCCCCGCCGCGGCTGCAGACGAGCGCCCCCACTCCCCCGTCGCGCTCGACGAGCTCCTCGACGAGGGTGTCGTAGCTGACGGTGACGCCCATCTTCGCGGCGGTCGCGTAGTAGGAGTTGAGGAGTGCCTTGCCGCCGCCCAGGAAGAAGCGGTTGGTGCGCCCGAGGTGCAGCGTCCCGGACAGGGGCGTCTGCCAGCGGATGCCGTGATGGCTCATCCATGCCGGCACGCTCTCGGACTCGCGCACCGTGAGGCTCGCCAGCGCCTCGTTGGAGGGGCCGCTCCCGACGTGGCAGAGGTCGTCCCACAGCTCCTCGTAGAGGTAGCTGCCGGTGTTGTAGGCGTCCGCGACGGGGTGCACGCAGCGCACGTTGCGGGTGTGGCGGGTGTTCCCGCCGCGCATCTGCTCGCCGGAGCGCTCGAGGAGGAGCACCCTCCCGGCGTGGTGGCGGGCCGACATCGCGGCGACGAGGGCGGCGTTGCCGCCGCCGATCACCACGACGTCGAAGGTCCCCGCGAGCTCGGGGGGCGCCGCGGCCGCGGCGCTCAGCACGCGCCGCGGTGCGATGACGGCGTCAGCTCAGTAGTTCGGGAGCCAGATGCGCTGCCAGGTAGTGAGGGCATGGTCGAAGAGACTATTGAGGAAACCGCCCCCGAAGAAGACCAACAGCAGGATCAACACCATCGAGAGCTGGCGCAGCTGGTAGTAGCGGGGCAGCGCGCTCGCCGGCAGGAAGCGCTCGATCACCGCCGAGCCGTCGAGCGGCGGGATCGGGATGAGGTTGAAGATCGCGACGATGACGTTGGCCACCCCGAGCAGGAAGAGCAGCTGAAAGGGGACCGACAGCGAAGGGCCGAGCGTCGCGCCGCTGTGCGTCGTGAGCATCAGCGCGAAGCCCGCGGCCGCAGCGATCACGAGGTTGGTCGCCGGGCCGGCGAGGCTGACGAGCACCGACTGGTTGCGGGGGTGGCGGAGGCGGTTCACCGAGACCGGCACCGGCTTCGCCCAGCCGAAGGCGGGGGCGCCGAAGAACAACAGCAGCGCCGGCAGCACGATCGTCCCCACCGGGTCGATGTGGCGCAGCGGGTTCAGCGTGAGGCGCCCCGCCCGCTTCGCGGTGTCGTCGCCGAAGAGGTTGGCGACGAAGCCGTGGCTCACCTCGTGCAGCACGATCGAGGGGACGAGGACGAGGAAGTAGTAGACGTAGCTGGCGTGGATCGCGTGGCGGCGCACCGCCTGCACGAGGAGCGCGATCACCGCCACGCCGATGACGAGCGCCCACGGGCCGTACTGGTGGAAGCGTCGCCGGCGCGCCTCCGCGTTGAGTGTCACGGTCGCGGCTAGCGGGCGCTCGAGGCGTGTTCGATGCAGGTCGTGACGGCGGGCATCGCCTCGAGGCGCGCCGGGGCGATCGCTCGGCCGCACTTCTCGCACGAGCCGTAGGTCCCCTCCGCGAGGCGCTGCTGGGCGCGCTCCACGTCGTGCAGCTGCTTGCGCAGCTCGCCGACGAGCGCCTCGGTCTCGCCGCGCTCCGCGCTCACCTGCGAGGAGTCGGCGAAGTTCGAGTCGTAGTCGAGGCCGGTCTCGCCGGGCGTGCCGAAGCCGAGCTCGGCGAGCTGGTGCTCGAGCGAGGCGCGCTCCTCCGCGAGCAGCGCGCCGTAGTCGAGCGTGGTGGATTCTTCGGACATGTCGGTACCTAGTCTTCTCGCATTACGGCGCCGGTGGGCGCCGGGCTCCTCGGGGGCGGGCTCAGCTGCCGAGCGCGGCCTCGATGGCGCCGGTGAGCGCGGGGTCCTCGGGGGCGGTCTTCGAGCGGTAGCGGCCGAGGACGCTGCCGTCGCGGCCGACGAGGAACTTCTCGAAGTTCCACGAGACGTCGCCCGCCTCGCCCTCGCCGTCGGGGGTCTCGGTGAGCAGCGCGTAGAGCGGGGTGCGCCCCTCGCCGTTCACCTCGACCTTCTCGAACATCGGGAAGGTCACCCCATAGTTGGTCTCACAGAAGCTGGCGATCTCCTCGCTGCTGCCGGGCTCCTGCGCGCCGAACTGGTTGCAGGGGAAGCCGAGGACCTCGAAGCCCTGCCCGGCGTAGCGGCTCTCGAGGGCCTGCAGGCCCGTGTACTGCGGGGTGAAGCCGCACGCCGAGGCGACGTTCACGACGAGGAGGACCTCCCCCTCGTAGGCGTGGAGGGAGGCCTCAGCGCCGTCCAGGCGCCGCACCGGAGCGTCGTAGATCCCCATCGTCCCTCCTCGCCGAGTCGTCGCTGGCCACCTTAACGGCAGGTCGGCGGGGGGTCGTCGCCCGCGGGTGGGCCGCGAGGTAGGCGCGCCGCAGCCGCTCGGGGGAGACCTTGGTGTAGATCTGGGTGGTCGCGATCGAGGCGTGGCCGAGGAGCTCCTGGACGACGCGGATGTCCGCGCCGTGGTCGAGGAGGTGGGTCGCGAAGCTGTGCCGCAGCACGTGCGGCGTGACCCGGTCCGCGAGGCCGGCGGCGAGCGCCGCGTGGTGGACGACGGTCCACACCGCCTGGCGGCTGGTGCGCCGGCCGCGCGTCGACAAGAAGAGCGCCTCGGCGTCGCCGCGCTGGCGCCAGCGGGCGGGGGCGAGGCGCTCGCGGCCCCGCGGCGAGAGCCACGCCGAGAGCGCCGCCGCGGCGTGGCGGCCGACGGGGACGATGCGCTCCTTGGAGCCCTTCCCGAGCACGCGCACGAGGCCGGCGCGCAGGTCGAGGTCGCCGAGGGAGAGGCCGGCGAGCTCGGAGATGCGTAGCCCGCTCGCGTAGAGGAGCTCGAGGACCGCCCGGTCGCGCAGCGCCACCGGCTCGTCGCCGGTGACCGCGCCGAGGAGGCGGAGGACCTCCTCCTCGGTGAGCGCCTTCGGGAGCGAGGCGGGGACGCGCGGCCCGCGCACTTCGGCGCCGGGGTCGACGGCGTGGCCCCGCTCCTCGGTGCAGAAGGCGTGCAGGCCGCGCACCGCGACCGCGGCGCGCGAGCGCGTCGCCGGGGCGAGGCCGGTGGTGGCGAGGAAGGCGAGGTAGTCGTCGAGGACCGCGGGGGTCACCGCCGCGAGCGCGAGGCCCCGCCCGGAGAGGAACTCCTCGTAGCCGGCGAGGTCGCGGCGGTAGGCGGCGATCGTGTTCGGCGCCCTCCCCCGCTCGACGGCGAGGTAGGAGAGGTATTCCTCGGCGTCGGTGCTGAGCGGGCGGCGGCTCGCCAACTCAGCCGGCGCGCAGCGCCAGGTGGCGGGCGGCGAGGCCGAGGGCGATCATCGACTTCGCGTCGTCGAGCTCGCCGCGCGCGACGAGGCCGTCGATCTCCGCGAGGGGGACGGCCTCGAGGTGCATGTGCTCCTCCTCGATCCCCTGCAGGTCGGTGGCCACGCTCGTCAGCCCCTCGGCGAGGAAGCAGGTGGTGCGCTCGTCGGTGAAGCCCGGCGAGTTGTGGAACGAGCCGAGCTCGGTGAGGTGCTCGGCGACGCGGCCGACCTCCTCGGCGAGCTCGCGCGCCGCGGCGCGGGCCTTCGGCTCACCGGGGACGTCGAGCTTGCCGGCGGGCAGTTCGAGGACGTAGCGGTTGATCGCCCCCCGGTACTGGCGGACCATGAGGACGTGCTCGTCCTCGATGGGCACGACCACGACGGCGCCCGGGTGGCGGACGATCTCGCGCTCGAAGGTGTAGCCGTGGGGGTCGAGGAAGGTCGCCGAGACGACGTTGAAGAAGGCGCCGTGGAAACGCTCGCGCTCGCCGACGAAGCGGAAGTCGCCCTCAGCCGGCGGCATCGAGGTCGATCTCGAACAGGTGCGGATTGCGCGCCCGCGCCCGCTCGAGGGCGGCCCCGACGAGCCCCCGGAAGAGGGGGTGCGGCCGGTCGGGGCGGCTCTTGAACTCCGGGTGTGCCTGCGTGCCGAGCCAGAACGGGTGGCTCGGCAGCTCGACGAACTCGACGAGGCGGTCGTCGGGCGAGAGCCCCGAGAGGCGCAGCCCACCCTCCTCGAGGCGCTGGCGGTAGCGGTTGTTCACCTCGTAGCGGTGGCGGTGGCGCTCGGTGACGGTCTGCTCGCCGTAGAGCTCGGCGACCTGGGAGCCCGGCCGCAGTTTCGCGACGTGCGCGCCGAGGCGCATCGTGCCCCCGACGTCGGTCACGTCGAGCTGCTCGTCCATGAGGTCGATCACCGGGTCAGGACTCTCCTCGTCGAACTCGCTCGAGTTCGCCTTCGCGAGGCCGAGCACAGAGCGGGCGTACTCGATGACCATCACCTGCAGCCCGAGGCAGAGGCCGAGGCAGGGGACGCCGGACTCGCGCGCCCAGGCGGCGGCGGTGATCTTGCCCTCGATGCCCCGCTCGCCGAAGCCGCCGGGGATGACGATCGCGTCGAGCTCGGCGAGCTCGTCGAGGGCGAAGGCGCTCACCGACTCGGCCTGGATCCAGCGGATGTCCACCGCCGCGCCGTGGTGGAAGCCGGCGTGGCGGAGGGACTCGGCGACTGAGAGGTAGGCGTCGGGGAGGTTCACGTACTTTCCGATGACGCCGATGCGCACCGTCTGGGTGGCGAGCGCGACGCGCTGCAGGAAGGCCTCCCAGGAGGAGAGGTCGAGGTTGCCGCTGTCGAGGCCGAGGGTCTGCAGCACCATGTCGTCGAAGCCCTCCTCGTGCAGGAGGATCGGGATCTCGTAGATGCTCTGCGCGTCGACGGCGGAGACGACCGCCTCCATCGGGACGTCGCAGAGGAGGGAGATCTTGCGCTTCAGCGACTCGTTGATCGGGTGGTCGCTGCGGCAGACGATCACGTCCGGCTGGATGCCGCGGCTGCGCAGCTCGGTCACCGAGTGCTGGGTCGGCTTGGTCTTCTGCTCCCCCGAGGGGGCGAGGTAGGGCACGAGGGTGAGGTGCACGTAGCAGACGTTCTCGCGGCCGACCTCGCGGCGGAACTGGCGGATCGCCTCCAGGAAGGGGACGATCTCGATGTCGCCGACGGTGCCGCCGACCTCGGTGATCACGACGTCGTAGTCGTCGGTCGCGAGGCGCTTCACGCGGTCTTTGATCTCGTCGGTGATGTGCGGGATGACCTGCACGGTCTTACCGAGGTAGTCCCCGCGCCGCTCCTTTTGGATCACCGAGGAGTAGATCTGGCCGGTCGTCGCGTTGCACGCGCGCAGCAGGTTCTCGTCGATGAAGCGCTCGTAGTGGCCGAGGTCGAGGTCGGTCTCCCCGCCGTCGTCGGTGACGAAGACCTCACCGTGCTCGAAGGGGTTCATCGTGCCGGGGTCGAAGTTGATGTAGGGGTCGAGCTTGCACATCGTCACCCGGAGCCCACGGGCCTTGAGCAGCCGACCGAGCGACGAGGCGGTGAGCCCCTTGCCGAGCGAGCTCGACACGCCGCCGGTCACGAACACGAACTTCGCCAAACGGTCCTCCGTTTCCCTTGGCCCGCTCCAAACTACAAGGCGCGCGCGACGACGTGGCGGAGCTTTCAGCGCGCGCTGGCGCGCGCTGCGGCCCGCCCGGTCATCTCGAGCAGCTCGGCGGCGTGCAGGCGGGCGGCCGCGCTGTCGGGGTGGCCGGAGAGCATCCGCGAGAGCTCGACGACGCGCTCCTCGCCCTCGACTGGCCGCAGGCGGGAGACGGTGCGCGCCCCCTCCTCGGCCTTCTCGAGGACGAGGTGCAGGTTGGCGTAGGCGGCGACCTGGGCAAGGTGGGTGACGACGAAGACCTGACGCCCGGCGGCGAGGGCGTGCAGGGCGGCGCCGACGGCGAGCGCGGCCTCGCCACCGATGCCGGCGTCGACCTCGTCGAAGACGAGGGTGGGCGGGGCGCTCGAGAGCACGAGGCGGAGCGCGAGCATCACGCGGGCGAGCTCGCCGCCGGAGGCGATCTTCGCGAGCGGCAGCTCGGCCTCGCCGCGGTTGGCGCTCAGGAGCAGCTCGACCTCGTCCCCGATCCCCTCGGCCGGCACCTGCACGACGAGGCGGGCGCCCGCCAACGCGAGCGAGGCGAGGTGCCCCTCGACCTCTGTGGCGAGGGGGAGGGCGGCGGCGCGGCGGCGGTCGCCGACGCGCACCTCGGCCTCCGCGAGGCGCTCGGCGACGAGCGCGCGCTCGAGGAGCGCCGACTCGCGCTCCTCGTCGGCGCGCTCGAGCTCGGCGATGCGCGCCCCGGCCTCGCGGGCCGCGCCGAGCACGTCGGCGAGGCCCTCGCCGTGCTTGCGGATGAGGCGGCGGAGCAGCTCGCGCCGCCCCCGCACGAAGGCCAGCCGCTCGGGGTCCTCCTCGAAGTCCTCAGCGGCGCGCCGCAGCTCGCTCGCGACGTCGGCGAGCTCGGCGGCGGCAGCCGCGAGGCGGGCGCGGCTCCCCGCGAGCGGCTGGTGGCGGTCGAGGGCGGCGAGGGCGGCGCCGAGCGTGTCGAGGACCGATCCGCCGCCGTCGCCCTCCACCGCCTCGTGCGCCTGCTCGGCCGCCTCGCGGAGCTGGGTGGCGCCGGCGAGGCGCTCCTCCTCGCCCGCGAGCTCGTCCTCCTCTGACTCGCCGGCGATCGCCGCCTGTTCGATCTCGCCGAGCTCGAAGCGCAACAGGTCGAGCTCGCGCGCCCGCGCCCGGTCGTCGCCGCCGAGGTCGGCGATGCGCCGGTCGAGGGCGCTGAGGGCGCGACGGAGCTCCTGGACCTCGGTGAGGTCGACGCCGGCGAAGGCGTCGAGGGCCTGACGCTGCACCGCCGGGCGGAGGAGCGACTGGTGGGCGTGCTGGCCGTGCAGGTCGACGAGGCCGGCGCCGAGGTCGGCGAGGGCCGCGAGCGTCGCCATCTGCCCGTTCAGGGTGGCCCGCGAGCGCCCCTCGCGGGGCACGCTGCGCATCACCACGATCTCGTCGTCGGGGGCCTCGCCGGTGACGAAGCGCCCCTCGACGATCGCCTCTTCGGCGCCCTGGCGGACCATCGCGCCCTCCGCCCGCCCCCCGACGAGCAGCTCGAGCGCCTCGATGACGAGCGTCTTGCCGGCGCCGGTCTCGCCGGTGATCACCGTGAGACCACGGCCGAGGCGGACGTCGAGGTCGGCGATGACCCCGAGTTCACGGACCCTGAGCTCGCTCAGCATCGGCTAGCGGTCGGCGAGGTTGAACTTCGAGCGGAGGACGCCGTAGAAGTCGCCGCCGTCGAAGGCGATGACGCGCGCCGGTCGGCTGCCGGCGCGCACGCGCACCCGGTCACCGGGGACGACGGGGATCGTCGTCAGGCCGTCGACGACGAGCACGCCCGTCCGCTCCCCGATCATCTCGATCTCGACCTGCTCGGACTTTTCGAGGACGAGCGAGCGGTCGAAGAGCATGTGCGGCGAGATCGGGGTGAGCACGATCGCGTCCAGGCGGGGCGAGACGATCGGCCCCCGCAGCGAGAGGTTGTAGGCGGTCGAGCCCGAGGGGGTCGAGACGAGGAAGCCGTCGGCGACGTAGGTGAGGAAGTCGGCGCCGCCGATGCGCAGCTGCAGGCGGATCGTGTGCCCCTGGGCGTCCTTCTCGACGACCGCGTCGTTCAACGCGATGAACTGCTGGTCGCCCGCCTCGCCGGTGAAGGAGACGTCGAGGGTCATCCGCTCCTCGATCTCGTAGTCACCGAGCACGAGGCGCTCGAAGACCGCCTCCACCCGCCCCGGCTCCACCTGGGTGAGGTAGCCGAGCGAGCCGAGGTTCACCCCGAGGACGGGGACGCCGCGCGCCGCGGCGACGTGCATCGTGCGGAGCATGGTGCCGTCGCCGCCGAGGCTCACGACGAGGTCGAGGTCCTTTTCGCCGAGGCGCGGGTCGGGCCCGCCGAGCGAGGCGTCCTCGATGACGAGGTGGCCGCGGGACTCCCACCACTCGCGCGCCGCGGCGGCAAGCTCGCGGGCGCGCGGCCGGTCGGGGTGCATGACGAGCGCGATCCGCTTCGGCGGATCCGCGACGAACTGGACTGCCACGGTGTCATCCTCGCAAGCGGCACTGTCAGGGGCAACGACCACCCCGCGCGCGCTAGGGCCGCGAGGTCGCTCCGCCGCTGCTCCCCAGCGTCGGCCCGGCCCTCTTGGCAGGCGCCTTCTTCGCGGGAGCCTTCTTCGCCGGGCTCTTCTTGGCGGGGCTCTTGCTCGGTGCTGCCGTCTTCTTGGCGGGGCTCTTCTTCGGCGAGGCCTTCTTCGCCGGGCTCTTCTTCGGCGAGGCCTTCTTGGCGGGGCTCACCTTCACCGGGCTCTTCTTCGCGGGGCTCTTCTCGGCGGCGGCCTCCGAAGGCGCGGCCGCGCCCTGTGCCGGCGCCCAGCTGTGGTCGCGTCGGAAGTCCCCGAAGACGCCTGCGACCCGCTCGAGGAGGTCGGCGAGCTCCGCGCGCCGCTTCTTCGCCGCGGCGTCGAGCTCGCGGCGCAGCTCGTTCTGCACCAGCCCCCCGAAGTAGTCGGCGCCGCGCCGAGACTGCGCGCGCAGCTCCTCGATCGCGTCCTCGATCTTCTCCTTGGTCGGGGTCGCGCTCTTCAGCAGCGTGCGCGCCGTCTCCTCGAGCTCTCGGCGGCTCATCTTCGACAGCGAGGAGCTGGTGTCGAGGACGTGACGGATCGCCTCTTTGACGCGGTCGCTGCTAGAAGCCATCCGATCAGCGTACCGGGGTCATTTCCGAACTTCGCGCGCGCCATCGAGGACGCCGGCCACGAGCGCCGCGAGGTCGGCGGCGTCGAGGTCGGGCTTCGGGTCGTCGACGGCCACGCCGGGGGGCGTCACCCCCGAACGGACGAGGGCGTAGCGGGCGCCGAGGCGGACCGCCAGCGCGCCGTCGGTCTCGGGGCGGTCGCCCACCATCACCGCCACCGGGCCGAGCTTCTCCCGGATGAGCTCGGCGGCCGGGGGGTAGGGCTTGCCGGCGACGACGGCTTGCGCACGCGTCGCGTACTGCACGGCGGCGAGCATCGACCCACCGCCCGGGAGCGCCCCGTCGGGGGTCGGGTAGGTGGCGTCGTCGTTGGTGCCGATGAGGCGCGCCCCGGCCGCGATGGCGCGGGTCGCCGCGGTGAGGCGGGGCATGCTGAGCGTGAGGTCGAGGCCGACGACCACCGCGTCGGGACGGGGCACGGCCGGGTCGAGCTCGGTCGGGACAACCTCGACCCCGGCCGCCTCGAGCGCCTCGACGATGCCGGGGCCGCCGAGCACCATCGCCCGCTCCCCCGCCTTCATGAGCCCCGCCGCGGCCTGCGAGGAGCTCATCAGGTCCTCGCTCGCGCACTCGATGCCGTGCGCCGCGAACTTCTTCAGCATGTCGTTTCTCAGCGCGAAGGAGTTGTTCGTGAAGAAGGCGACGCGGCGCCCCGACTCGCGCAGCTGGCGGATCGCCTCCGCGGCCCCGTGGATCGGCTCGTTGGCCAGCCAGACCACCCCATCGAGGTCGACCACCCAGGTTTCCGGCCCGCTCTGCGATTGGCTCGTCATCGCGCCATCTTGGCATCGAAGTCGGCGCCGACCCCTGGGAATTGGCCCATTCGCGATGTGGTAGTCATGAGCGGTGCCCCCACGTTTCGAGCCCTTTCGCGGCCTGCGCTATGACGATTCCCTCGCGCCGCTCGCTGTCGCGATCTGCCCGCCCTACGACGTCGTCGACGACGCGGAGCGCGCTGAGCTCGCCTCGCGCAGCCCCTACAACGCGATCCACGTCGAGCTCCCGATCGAGGACCCCGCAGTCCCCGGCGACCGCTACGCGAACGCCGCGGCGCTCTTCGCCGAGTGGCAGCGCGACGGCGCCCTCCGTCGCGACGACGCGCCCTGCCTGTACGTCTACCGGATGACCTTCAAGGACGAGGCGGGCGGCGCCCGCTCGTCGACGGGCGTCATCGGAGCCCTCGGCGTCGACGCGGCCGGCGAGGGCTCGGTCCTCCCCCATGAGCGGACGATGCCCAAGCCGAAGGGCGACCGCCTCGACCTGCTGCGGGCGACGGCGATCAACACCTCTCCGATCTGGGGCCTGTCGCTCGCCGACGGCCTCACCGACGCGTGCACCGCGGCGACCGGCTCCGGCCCCGCGCACATGAGCGCGACCGACGACGACGGCGTCACCCACGAGCTGTGGGCGGTCACCGACGACGCGGCGATCGCGACGATCTCGGGCCTCATCGAGAGCACCCCGATCGTCGTCGCCGACGGTCACCACCGCTACGAGACCTCGCTCTTCTACCGCCAGGAGCGCCACGACGCGAACGGGGAGGCCGCGGGCGCGGAGGACCTCGTGATGGCGCTCGTCGTCGAGCTCACCGAGGACGAGCTCTTCGTGCAGGCGATCCACCGCCTGGTCTCGGGGGTTCCCGAGGGCCACGACCTGCTCGCGGACTTCGCCCGCTTCTTCGAGATCTCCGACGGCGCCGAGGACATCACCGAGCTCGGCCGGCAGATGAGCCGTGACGGAGGCCTCGGCCTCGTCTACGCCGGCCGCCACCACCTGCTCGTGCCGAAGCCGATCGTCGAGAGCGAGGCCGAGGCGGCACTCGACTCGAGCCGCCTCGACGTGGCGCTGGCCGCCCTCGGCCCCCACAACCTCGAGTACCAGCACGGCGCGCAGATCTGCGCCGCGGCGGTGGCGAGCGGACGGGCACAGGCGGCGGTGCTGCTGCGACCGGCGACGGTCGCGCAGATCGCCGACACGGCGCACAGCGGCCGGCGGATGCCGCCGAAGACGACCTTCTTCCAGCCCAAGCCGCGGACGGGGATGGTCTTCCGGCCCGTCGCCGACTAGGAGCCGCGGGCCGGTCGGCCCGCTGCCCGATCAGGCGACCGTGACCGCCTCGTCCAAGAAGACGTCCTGCACGGCGTTGATCAGCTCGACGCCCTCGCGCAGCGGCCGCTGGAAGGCCTTGCGGCCGACGATGAGGCCCATACCGCCGGCGCGCTTGTTGATCACCGCGGTGCGCACCGCCGCCGAGAGGTCGCTCACCCCCGCCGACTCGCCGCCGGAGTTGATGAGGCCGATGCGGCCCATGTAGCAGTTCACGACCTGCCAGCGGGTGAGGTCCACGGGGTGGTCCGTCGTGAGCGAGGAGTAGACGAGCGGGTCGGTGCGGCCGAACTTGAGGGCGGTGTAGCCCCCGTTGCACTCTGGCTGCTTCTGCTTGATGATGTCGGCCTCGATCGTCACGCCGAGGTGGTTGGCCTGCCCGGTGAGGTCGGCGGCGAGGTGGTAGTCGGCGTCGTCGGTCTTGAAGGCGGGGTTTCGCAGATAGGTCCAGAGCACGGTGAACAGGCCGTGGCGATGCGCCTCGGCGAACATCGCGCTCACCTCCTGGATCTGACGGGTCGCCTCGTCCGAGCCGTAGTAGATCGTCGCACCGACCCCTGCGGCGCCGAGATCGACGGCCTGCTGGACCGAACCGAAGAGGATCTGGTCGGCCTTGCTCGGGTAGGTGAGGAGCTCGTTGTGGTTGAGCTTCACGATGAAGGGGATCTTGTGCGCGTAGCGGCGCGCCACGATGCCGAGGCCGCCGAGGGTGGTGGCGACGGCGTTGCACTCGGCGGCGATCGCGAGCTCGACGATCGCCTTCGGGTCGAAGTAGTCCGGGTTCTTGGCGAAGCTCGCGGCCGCCGAGTGCTCGATGCCCTGGTCGACCGGGAGGATGGAGAGGTACCCGGTGCCGCCGAGACGGCCGTGGCCGAAGAGGCCTGAGAGGCTGCGGAGGACCGACGGGGTGCGGTCGCTGTCGAGCATCACCCGGTCGATGTAGTCCGGCCCGGGGAGGTTCAGCTGCTCCTTGTTGATCGTCTTCGATACGTGGGAGAGCAGGTCCTCTGCTTCGTCCCCGAGCAGCTCTTCGAGGTTCGTCCCCATCTGCGACTCCTCCGGTTCTCCGACCGCGGCTGGCGGCATAACTCGGTCACAGCGTGACTGGCGCCAGCCTATCTGCCCCTCCGCCGGGGCCAACGGGAGTCGTGACCCCGATCGCAAGGAGATGGCGCTATGCGAGAGCGGTGAGGCGGTCCAGCGCGTCGGCGAAGTCGGGGTCGGTGCTCACGACCCGACGGAACAGTTCGCGGGCGCGCGGCACGTCGCCGGAGCGCTCGTAGAGGTCGGCGAGCGAGTACCACTGTCGGAGGTGGCGATCGAGGGGTTTGCGCAGCTCACGCGTGACCGAAGGCGCGAGGATCCCGATCGCCTCGTCGAAGCGCCCCCGGTCGGCGAGCGAACCGGCCATCACGAGACGGCCCTCGGCGAGGACGTCGCTCCCGGCCCCGGCACGACGCAGGTCTGCCCAGAGCTCGGCGACTTCGTCGTGGTCGCGCAGCGCTCGCGCGCAGTCCGCCATCACCGGGTGCTGGTCGACCGACGCGGTGAGCTCGTACAGGGCGCGCAGCTCGCGGCGCGCCTCCTTCCAGCGGCCCAGGCGATAGAGGGTGAGCCCGTACAGCTCACGCACCGCCGTGCTCGCCGGTGCCACCCGCACCAGCTCTTTCAACGTCGTCAGCGCGTCGCTGTAGCGCTCGCGGTCATAGGCGCCCGTCGCGTCGGCGAGGCGCAGTTCGAGGCGCGCCGCGTCACGGGAGCCGCCCGCTGCGTGCAGCTCGGACTTCACGTCGACGGGCAACGCCTGGCGCCGGCGGGCTGGGCGCTTGCCCGGCGTGGCACGCGCGGGCTTCGCGGAGGCGCCTGACTGCACGACGGCGAAGCGCTTGCGGCCCGGAGCTGCTGCTTCCCTGGGGGCCTCGGCCCGCTCCGAGCGACGCGCAGGGCCGCGTTCGTCCTCGGGCGGGGTCAGTCCGTACGCCCCGCGACGGGCTACCCCGCCCCACTGCCGGGGCGGCGCAGCCGTGGGGCGCTGCACACGGCCACGGGATGAAGCGCCTCGCTCGGGTGCACCACCCGCATCGCGCTCGCCCCGCGAGCGGCCGGCCGCTGCACCTCGTGCGCGCGGGTCACCGCCCTGGCGAGGAGGAAAGGACCTGCCATTCGCACCACCGCCACTAGAGCGTGGTGCACCGCCTCGAGTGCCCGTGCTCGGCCGGTCACGCGTGCGGTCCGGCGCTGGACGGCCGCTGCGCGGCGCGGCGCCGCGCGGGCTTGCTCCGCGAGGGGAGAACGATGTCTCCCCGCGCCCGGTGGAGCCCGCCGGCGGTCGGCGGAACCCGCCTTCGGAGCGCTGCGGACGGCCGTCAGGACGCGGGCGATCCCGGTCAGTCGGTCGCGAGTCGCGGTAACCGCCCCGCTCGTCCGGCGCGCGACGGGGTGGTCGAGCCGCCCCTCCCTCGCCATCCCGGCCGCGGTAACCACCGGTCGTGCGCTCCCCATTACCGCCGCGGTAGCCATCGGATGAGCGGTCGCCGTCGCGACCCCGGTAACCGCCGGTAGGGCGTTCCCCGCCACCAGCGCGATAACCCGCGGTCGGACGGTCACCGTCTCGACTACGACCGCCGCCGGCGGGCCGATTCCCGTCGCCCCCGCGGTAGCCGCCGGACGATCGGCCGCTGTCGCGACCACGGAAGCCACCGCTCGGGCGTTCCCTGTCGCCACCGCGCCCTCCAGCCGTCGGGCGATCGCCCTCGCGACCTCGGGAACCCGCCGCGGGCCGATTCCCGTCGCCCCCGCGGTAGCCGCCGCCGGGCAAACGGTCGCGGTCGCGACCACCGAATGCCCCCGCGGGCCGTTCACCATCGCGCGGGCGGAACGTGCCGGTCGGGCGAGCGCCGCGAGCACCCACACCACCGATCGGACCGCCGCCGGCGGCGCCCCGGCGGCCATTCCCTTGCGAGCCGCCCGGCCGACGCGGCTGGCGGTCGCCCCAACTCACGTCCTTGCGGACGTTCAGGCGGCTGGGTCGCTCACCAGTTGCCCCAGGTCGCGGCGTACGCCGGTCATTGCCGCTCGGAACCCGTCGATCCCCCCCGGTCGCCGCACCGCCGACGCGGCGGGTGGGTGCTCCGGACCTCCCGGGGGCGCGACGAGGAGCGCCACCACTTGGCGCGGTGGCGCGCCGCCGACGCGGCTCGGGTGATTCGGGAACGTCAGGCATTTCTTCGACCCTACTTGGAGGACGGAGCATGACCGCCCCATGGCCTGGGGTGGCGCGACGCAATGGGGGAATTCGGGAGAGAGAAGCAAAACCGCCCCCCGGGAGCACGGGGGGCGGTTTCTGAGAAATATTCCGGCAGCGACCTACTCTCCCAGGGGGTCTCCCCCCAAGTACCATCGGCGCGGGCGGGCTTAACTTCCGTGTTCGGGATGGGAACGGGTGTAGCCCCGCCGCTATAGCCACCGGAAACCTGGGCTTGAGACCGGTGCCTTAACGGCAACCGATCGCAA
This sequence comes from Acidimicrobiales bacterium, assembly GCA_035533595.1. Classification (NCBI taxonomy): domain Bacteria; kingdom Bacillati; phylum Actinomycetota; class Acidimicrobiia; order Acidimicrobiales; species Acidimicrobiales bacterium. The sequence goes on along the minus strand of DATLTN010000004.1, from coordinate 320 downwards.
GGTCACCGAGGTGTCCTTGAGCCTTCCATAGCGAGCACGAGCGAAGAGTCCAAGCCCTCGGCCGATTAGTACCGGTCGGCTGAACGCGTTACCGCGCTTACACCTCCGGCCTATCAACGTGGTGGTCTGACCACGGGCCTTACCAGGTTAACCCTGTGGGAGATATCATCTCGGAACGAGCTTCGCGCTTAGATGCTTTCAGCGCTTATCCCTTCCGCAGGTCGCAAACCAGCCGTGCCCTTGGCAGGACAACTGGCACACGAGAGCTGCGTCCGTCCCGGTCCTCTCGTACTAGGGACAGCCTTCCTCAAATCTCCTAC